>NZ_DAMDQC010000203.1:0-6881 GCF_032082325.1 Pantoea sp. CTOTU50773
CGAACAGCGCGGTCGCGGGCTGGTGGATGCCTCTGAAACCGTCTGGGCCAGCCTGACGGAAGGTATGACTGATCGCGAGATTCTGCACGCTATTGAGCCGCTGGACATCGACGATCAGGTATATCTGGCTCGCTATCTGCCGCGTGATTTAACCGGACGTTTACTCACCACGCTGGAGCCAAACTTGCGTGCACGCCTGCTGGAAGTGATCGAGCTTGATCGCGACCGCGTGGGCCAGGTGATGGATTTCAATATTCTGACTGTCCGATCTGACGTGACCCTCGCCACCGTGCAGCGCTTTCTGCGCAAGCGCAAAAGCATGCCGGATGGTACCGATAAAATCTTTATTACTGACGAACAGAATCAGTTGCTGGGTGAGTTAACACTCACCGACATTTTACTCAACAAGCCAAAGACGCTGGTTTCTGACGTGATGAATGCGCGCCCGACCACCTTTCAGCTCGACGACAAAGCCGAAGATGCAGCCAGTGCCTTTGAGCGTTATAACCTGATCTCTGCCGCCGTTATTGATGCGAAAGGTAAGCTGATTGGCCGTATCACCGTGGAAGACGTGATCGATCTGGTTAACGAAGAGAACGAAAGTAACATTCGTAAGATGGGCGGTATCAGCCAGGGTGAGGACGTGTTCGCGCCGGTGCGCAAAGCGGTGGGTAAACGCTGGGCGTGGCTCGCCATCAATCTGTGTACCGCATTTATCGCTTCTCGCGTAATTGGCCTGTTTGAAGAGACCATTTCTCAACTGGTGGCGCTGGCGGCGCTGATGCCTATCGTCGCCGGGATTGGCGGTAACACCGGTAACCAAACCATCACCATGATTGTGCGTGCACTGGCGCTACATCAGGTGGAACCCGGTAACTTCTCCTTTCTGGTGGTACGTGAACTCGGCGTTGCCCTGATTAACGGGCTATTCTGGGGCGGAATCATGGGCAGCATCACCTGGTTGATGTACGACAATATGCAACTCGGTGGCGTAATGATGCTGGCGATGGTGCTTAATCTGCTGCTGGCGGCGCTCATGGGCGTACTGATTCCGTTGATCATGACCAAGATGAAACGCGACCCGGCAGTAGGTTCCAGCGTGCTGATCACCGCTATCACCGACACCGGCGGTTTCTTTATTTTCCTCGGTCTGGCAACGGTGTTTTTGCTGCACCGTTAAATCAAAGACAGTGCGCGTAACGTTGCAGCGCTTGCTGCAAATTGAGTTGCAACGTTGCGTGCGCCAGTTCGCTGATGCCTGGTGTTACGCGCGATGAGCCGCGTTGATTTAACCACTCGACCACATCGATAAGGTGCCACAGCGCGGTTTTACCATCATGAATTGGACGTGGAAACTGCGGGCTGTGAGTGAGCATTAACTTCCGCATATTCTGGCGCGATACGCCGATCAACTCGGCGATATCCGTAAGGCCGACCAGATCGGGGGCCGCTTCAATCAGTTCGGCATCGGGTAAAGCCTGAATGACTTCGGCTAAGGCATCGCGAATCGCTTGCTGCGCACTCTCCGCTTCCCGGTAGTACATCAGACTCAATTTACCGGCTACGCCAGTACCCACCAGCGCATCAGTGCAACCGGCAGCGCCGAGTCGTTCCAGGGCTTCGTCATCAGACACAGCCTCACTCAACTGAAAACGTAACGTGAATTCAAATTCCATTTTTACATCCTTATCGTTTCACTCTTGAGCAGTTATCCACCACTCGCTTTAACATCCTGGCATGATTTTCAGGGCTCTTAGGCGTGCTCCAAATGCAGGTAATACAGAAATCACCGCATCGACACTCTGCTGAATTCTCCGGGCAATACATTTTTCCCCACGCATGATGCCCACCCTGCACAATTTTCCATCCCTGAACTTCTGCATAACGTAAAACGCTTTCAATCTCTTTGTGCGGGTGTCGCTTCCTTTCTGACATTGCATGCCACCTTATACTTTGAACATTAGGTTGTCAACTGACAACCACCTTCAGTTTTCAGATGCTATGTCATCAGCATTTAAGGCGTGAGAGAACAACAAGTGTCCTGTGATCCCGGATTTAATTTGAGGTTGGATACCAGCGCACAAAATCGAGCGCACCTGAGTTCAAGCGCATATACACTTAGCGCTATCACTGACCTGAGGGAGAAACAGCATGTTTAAAGTTGATGATTTTGTGCAGTCGAAGACCGGTGGCCCAAAGATGCAGGTCACACGGGTTGAAGGGGAGTTGCTATGGTGTGCACGTATTGACGATCCCATCAAACGTGAGATCGAAGTCAGGGCAGATAGCGTGAATTTGTATCACGAAGAAGGCGATTTCGGCGTGTGCTGATTCTTCCGTTGCGCGATAAATAGCGCCGCTACTGGTCAGTGCACCCTGCCATAGCGGCATAATTTATTGTGTAATGCCTGGTTTTGCTCGCCATGAATGACGCGCTACGCTGCTCGGTGCGGTTAATGACGCCCTTACATTGTTTGGTGCGGTTTTCATAAAGTGCGCATTCATGCGTACCAGGTTAAAGACGCACTCACTGGCTTAAGTGGATGGCATTACGCAATTTTTTGCATGACGTGAACGCAGACAATCACGGATTGTCCTTTTGCAGATTATCTTGCCCAATTCTGCCAATAAACGGCAAGCGCAGTTTTAATGGCGCGAAGTCCAGCCCCAGATTCAATCCCAACACATTCACTTCCAGCCCTTCTTCCGCACCCAGGGTAACGCCTAACACACCCAGCAAGGACACCTGTAATCCGCGCCCCGACGGTGGTAATCCAATGGGATGAAGCAGAGAGCGATAATCTTTGCCTAGTGCATTAGCAGGCAAATCCAGCTTCAACGCAGGCACTTCACGGCCAATGTGTGCCATAAAGGTGTTGCTGTTCGGTCCCGGCCACGCGTGATAGGTCGTTGGCCATGGGTAAGATTTTATCGCCGCTTCGATCTGCGGAATCATTGCTTCTGCTTCCTTGCCGCGATGCTCCACCAGTAAACGCGGTTTCGCGCCGTACCAGTATCCATCCGGCAGGTTTGCGTTGCGACGCACCTTATCGCCGCTGCCCCAGCTGATCACTTCGTAGCGGTTGTACTGCGTCTCCCCTGCACGCTTAAAAATGATCCACGGATGCACCGCGACAGCGCCCTTCCAGCCATATGTGGGCGCAGCATAAACCTGCACGATGGCCAGATTGGCATATTGGTGCGGGTCCGGCGCTATCCCGGCCGAATCCCGTCGCGCCGTCGCCCAGCCACCGCGCTCACTGGTTAACTCACCGGTGCGCGTGGCCTGCGCCAAACTGGCTGCCAGCGAGAGCAGCGCAATACAGAGGAAAGAGAGGAGAAAGGCTTTCAGTGGCAGCATCGACGGCGTCCTGATGATTAACAATTCACCTGCCATCATGCATTGGTAGGGTGAGTTTGTATTCACTAACTATGCGATAGGGCAAATTGCACTGAAAATGCATGTCGGTTGGCAATAAAAGAATGGCGTATATCTCGCAGATGCACACACTTCACTAACCCTTTCGTTGCATCAATGTCGCTTATAAAAGACAATTTTCGCTGGATTGAATGCTTGCGAGGACGCTATGCTGTATACCACTAAACGTTATCAGGATCCTGATGGCAAAGTTCCCTATACCGAATGGATAATCAAATTAAGAAAGAAGGATCCTCGCGCCGCAGCAAAGATAGATACTCGAGTGGATCGCGCTGAAAGTGGAAACTTTGGCGACTACCGATTTGAAAGAGAGGGTGTTTGGGAATTAAAAATCGATTATGGCCCCGGTTACCGCGTCTACTACGCACTCGATGGAGATAGGATAATTTTGCTTCTTATTGGGGGAGATAAATCGTCCCAAAAACAAGACTTAGCAAAAGCAGTAAAATTTTGGCGTGAACATCAAACGAGGTAACAGCATGACTATCATCACTCAATCTGCACCAAAGAAAAAAGCAGTCAGTCACGACGATGCGATGGTAGCAGAGCTGCGAGAAAACCCGGATTACGCTGAAATCTACCTGCAAACGGCATTGGAAGATATCTACGAAGAAGGCGGGATAGCTGCCTTTCTGATCGCCCTTCGCCGGGTAGTTGAAGCCCGGGGTGGCATTAGCGAAATCTCTCGTAAATCGGGGTTGTCGCGCCAGCAGTTGTACAAGACACTCTCTGAAACAGGAAATCCAACGCTCACTACCCTTACAGAGATTACCCGTGCAGCTGGCGTTAGACTGATTCCTCACATCTAAATAAAAAGCCCGCATTTAAGCGGGCTTGATAGGCAATTCAGTTAACGAAAATCATTCCCACTCAATCGTGGCCGGTGGCTTACCTGAGATATCGTAAACCACGCGAGAAATGCCGTTCACTTCGTTGATGATGCGGTTGGAGACACGGCCGAGGAAATCGTACGGCAGGTGCGCCCAGTGCGCGGTCATGAAGTCGATGGTCTCTACTGCGCGCAGTGACACAACCCAATCATATTTACGACCGTCGCCCATTACGCCAACAGAGCGCACTGGCAGGAACACGGTGAAGGCCTGGCTGACTTTGTTGTACAGGTCAGCTTTATGCAGTTCTTCGATGAAGATCGCATCGGCACGACGCAGCAGGTCGCAATACTCTTTCTTCACTTCGCCGAGGACACGCACGCCCAAACCTGGACCTGGGAACGGATGGCGATACAGCATGGCGTATGGCAGACCCAGTTCCAGACCGATCTTACGCACTTCGTCTTTGAACAGCTCTTTCAGCGGCTCAACCAGGCCCATCTTCATCTCTTTCGGCAGACCGCCCACGTTGTGGTGCGATTTGATCACGTGTGCCTTGCCGGTAGCAGAAGCAGCAGACTCGATCACGTCTGGATAGATGGTGCCCTGTGCCAGCCATTTCACGTCAGTCAACTTCAGCGCTTCTTCGTCGAACACTTCAACGAATACGCGGCCGATGATCTTACGCTTGGCTTCGGGATCGTTCTCGCCCGCCAGTGCATTGAGGAAACGGTTTTCAGCGGCAACGTGAACGATGTTCAGACCAAAGTGGTCGCCAAACATGTCCATCACCTGCTCGGCTTCGTTCAGACGCAGCAGGCCGTTGTCCACGAACACACAGGTCAGACGTTCGCCGATAGCACGGTGCAGCAGCATCGCGGTGACAGAGGAATCCACACCACCTGACAGGCCAAGGATCACTTTATCTTCGCCGACCTGCTCACGAATACGCTCAACCGCATCTTCGATGATCTTGGCTGGCGTCCACAGTGCTTCACAGCCGCAGATATCACGGATGAAACGCTCCAGCATGCGCAGGCCCTGACGGGTATGCGTCACTTCTGGGTGGAACTGCACGCCGTAGAATTTCTTCTCTTCGTTGGCCATGATGGCAAACGGACAGGTTTCGGTGCTGGCAACGGTTTCAAAGCCAGCCGGGATAGCGGTCACTTTGTCACCGTGGCTCATCCACACGTCCAGCAGCGGTTTGCCGGCTGCGCTGATGGCATCTTCGATGTCACGAACCAGCGCGCTCTGGGTCAGCACTTCAACCTGCGCATATCCAAACTCACGCTCGTTGGAGCCTTCAACCTTGCCGCCCAGCTGCATTGCCATGGTCTGCATGCCGTAGCACACGCCCAGCACCGGTACGCCAGCATTGAACACGTATTCTGGTGCACGTGGGCTGTTAAGCTCAGTGGTGCTTTCCGGGCCACCTGACAGGATGATGCCGTTTGGATTGAAGCTACGAATCTGCTCTTCGGTGACATCCCACGCCCAGAGTTCGCAGTAGACGCCCAGCTCACGCACGCGGCGCGCGACCAGCTGCGTATACTGAGAACCAAAATCGAGGATCAAAATGCGATGTTTATGAATATTTTCAGTCGTCATTGAGGCGTTTCCATTGGGATGGACTTAATAATAAAAGCGCCCGGCAGGTGCCGGGCGTTGAATCTTACGGGATTATGAACCCATGCGGTAGTTCGGTGACTCTTTGGTGATGGTCACATCATGCACGTGGCTTTCGTTGATACCTGCGCCACTGATGCGCACGAACTCGGCTTTAGTACGCAGATCGTTGATGGTTGGGCAACCGGTCAGGCCCATGCAAGAGCGCAGACCGCCCATTTGCTGGTGCACGATCTCTTTCAGACGGCCTTTATAAGCGACGCGGCCTTCGATACCTTCCGGCACCAGTTTGTCAGCCGCGTTATCGGTCTGGAAGTAACGGTCAGATGAGCCTTTAGACATCGCGCCCAGTGAACCCATACCACGGTAAGATTTGAACGAACGTCCCTGATACAGCTCGATTTCGCCTGGAGATTCTTCAGTACCCGCCAGCATAGAACCGACCATCACAGCGGCCGCGCCTGCGGCGATCGCTTTGGCGATGTCACCTGAGAAACGGATACCACCATCAGCCACAACCGGGATACCAGTGCCTTCCAGCGCAGCAACCGCATCAGAAACGGCGGTAATCTGTGGTACACCTACGCCAGTCACGATACGCGTGGTGCAGATTGAACCAGGGCCGATACCCACTTTTACCGCGCTCACGCCCGCTTCGGCCAGTGCCAATGCACCTGCACCGGTCGCCACGTTGCCCCCGATGATGTCCAGGTCTGGATACTTCGCACGGGTTTCACGGATACGTTGCAGAACGCCTTCAGAGTGACCGTGAGAAGAGTCGATCAGCAGAACGTCAACGCCCGCAGCAACCAGCGCGTCAACACGCTCTTCGTTACCTGCGCCCGCACCAACCGCAGCACCCACACGCAGACGGCCTTCCGCATCTGTACAGGCGTTAGGTTTACGCTCTGCTTTCTGGAAGTCTTTAACGGTGATCATGCCGCGCAGGTGGAAGCTTTCATCCACAACCAGCGCTTTCTCAA
>NZ_DAMDQC010000204.1:0-6754 GCF_032082325.1 Pantoea sp. CTOTU50773
GATGGAGTCGGACTGCGCTGGAATAAGGCCGGTTTGCTGGTCAGTACGCTGTATCTTGGCTGGAGCATGGTGGTGCAGGACGTGGCAACGCAGCATATTGCTCGTGATTTAACTGATCAATCCATCAAGCCGCAGCAGGCGCTGGTGACGCCAACGGCATTTAATACCCTGGTGTGGCGAACCGTGATTATGACCCCCGATCGTTACGGTGAGGCCTATTGGTCACTGTTGTCACCCGATCGAGCACTGGAAATTCATTGGCACCCGCGCAACCCGCAACTGTTCGATGCGTTTAAAGGTGACTGGTATGCCGAGCGGGTGGCGTGGTTCAGCCATGGTTTTTACGCCATGCGCCAGCAGGGTGAAGAGACCTTGATTTCGGATTTAAGGATGGGGGAAGCACCCAATTACACCTTCACCTTCAATCTGGGATCGGCACATGTTCCCGAACCGGCACCAGAAAGGGAGCCTTCTGTGCGACCTTCACTGGCGCAGGCATGGCATAAATTACGCGAAAGGTTATAAAAAAAAGCCCCGAGCATTCGGGGCTTTTTGTCGGCAGTGCTATCAGGCTTTACGACGACGTAACAACCAGCCCATGGTGAGAATGACGAACCACAGCGGCGTGACCATCAACGCCTGACGAGTATCATCCTGCAAGGTCAGCAAGACAATTACAAAGGCGAAGAACGCCATGCACACCCAGCACATCAGCTTGCCCAGCGGCATCTTGAACTTCGACTCAGCGTGACGTTGCGGATGCTGTTTGCGGTAAGCCAGGTAGCTGCACAGGATGATGGTCCAGACGAACATAAACAGAATCGCCGATACCGTGGTGACCATGGTGAATACCGTCATCACATCGGGGATCAGGTAAATCAGCGCAACGCCGCACAGTAGGCAGAAGCAGGAGAAAAACAGCCCGGTGGTGGGAACCGCGCGTGCCGACAGGCGGCCAAATGCTTTGTGTGCCACGCCTTGTTCTGCCAAACCGTACAACATACGGCTGGTGGAGAAAATGCCACTGTTAGCGGATGATGCAGCAGAAGTCAGCACCACGAAGTTAACGATGCTGGCGGCGGCGGGTAATCCGATCAGCACAAACATCTCAACGAAGGGGCTGCGGTCCGGCATGACCTGATTCCACGGCGTCACCGCCATGATCACCAGCAGTGCCAGAACGTAAAACATAATGATACGCACCGGAATAGCGTTAATCGCACGTGGCAGCACCTTGTGCGGATCTTTGGTTTCCGCTGCGGCCGTGCCGACTAACTCAATGCCGACGAAGGCAAACACCGCAATCTGGAAGCCAGCAAAGAAGCCGCTCAATCCTTTCGGGAACATACCACCGTGATCCCAGATATTGCTCAGGGCTGCCGCGCTGCCGCTGGGCGAAGGATAATGCATGCTCACCAGCACGATGCCAGTCACGATCAGGGCAACAATCGCCACGATTTTAATAATCGCGAACCAGAACTCCATCTCACCAAACAATTTCACCGTCGCAATATTGAGTGCCAGGAACACAAATATACACAGCAGTGCACTCATCCAGATGGAGAAGTCGGGGAACCAGAGTTGGAAATAGGCACTAATGGCCACCACATCGGCAATGCCCGTCACCACCCAACAGAACCAGTAAGTCCAGCCGGTAAAATAGCCCGCCCACGGGCCGAGTAAATCGGCGGCAAAATCGCTGAAGGATTTATATTCGAGATTAGAGAGCAGCAATTCGCCCATTGCGCGCATCACGAAGAACAGCATAAAGCCGATGATCATATAAACGAAAATGATCGAGGGGCCGGCCAGGCTGATAGTTTTACCTGAGCCCATAAACAACCCGGTGCCGATCGCGCCACCGATGGCAATCAGTTGGATATGGCGGTTATGTAGATTACGCTGGAGCTTATCGGGCTGCTCGGCCTCGATAAGCGCCTCTTTGGATTGATCAACCATAAATATATCTTTCCTGTTTTGATGTTGTGTCAGCTCTACTGGCTGTTAGATAACGTGCCGTTTGATAGGGCAAGTGGCATAAGATAGTGGAAAGGTTGCAACTCTCGGTAATTGTTTTTTTACAATTGTGACCTTTTGCGGGGTTTACTCTGTCAGTAAATATTTACATGGCATAATCCACGGTGAATTTGCGTAAATCTTCAGCAATTAAGCCTTTTCTGCGTTATCTCTCCATTTTGCCACCTACACTTACGTCTTCTTTTTATGAGTAAACGTGAGGTGTGATGCGCGCATTATTAGCGATTGCTCTGTTGGCATTATGTGGCTGGTGGAGTTTGCCGTGGCTGAAAACGCATCTGCCGCCACAGTGGAATCCATTTACACCGCTGTCGGTGACTGACCCTCCAGGATGGATGATGCGCTACAAATTGCAGCGCCTGGGTCACGATCCTGCGGCATGTATGGCGGTGATGCATCGAGCCAGTCAGCAGGGGTGGGTAGAATTTCGCGCCGTGCCAGCACTGCAAGGTGATTGCCCTATTGACCAGCCTTTGCGCGTGAGTGGTTTTGGTGAAGTGACATTGAGCAGCAGCTTTCTTGCCAGTTGCCCGATGGCGGTGAGCAGCACAATGTTTGTCGTCAGCAGCACTCACGCCCTTCAGCAGGCAGGTATCAACAGCCCGATTCGGCGAATCACCCACGTCGGCAGTTACGCCTGTCGAAATATCTATCATCGCCAGCAGGGGCGTTTAAGCGAGCATGCAACAGCAGATGCATGGGATGTGACTGGGTTTCAGCTTGCAGATGGACGCTGGCTGCAGGTGGCAAAAAACTGGCATCAACCTGAGGATGCGGCTGCAGGGCTTCGCGCTTTATGGCACAACGGCTGTGCGACCTTTGGTAATGCGTTAGGACCGGACTACAACGCCGCGCATGCCGGACATTTTCACCTGGGGATGCGCGGCGCCGGATACTGTCGTTAGTCAGACGGCGGGATTAAGCCCTCGTTTTATCAGGAAATGATTAGCGGGCCAGGAGAATAGAAAACCGATGATCATGGCCAGTTGTAACATAAACCAGAAAGCCACCAGCAATGGATTGATTTGTTGGTTGAGAACAAATTTTAGTGCCAGTGCCATAAAGATAAAAATACCTAATTGATAAATCAGCAGGGGAAACGTTTCGGTTTTAAACGCTAATAATAACGCCCGGCCAAATGAACGTTTTTCACGTTGACGGATAGCAAGGAACTGGAAAAATAAACCCACCACCAGAGAAACTATCAAGCAAATAATTGCCTGCATCCAGAGCGTTGGCATAATGGCGAACTGATTTAGCAAGGTGATTATTGGTAGGGTCATTATGTCGCCAAATATACAGGCCGCGGCAGATAATGAGGTGGAAATAAATATTGTTTGCCAGCTGGCATTACTCTGAATTTTTTGTGGAACCAGCAGCGCAAGTTTTACCTGACGTGAAGGTTTACGACCCAGATACCACCAGGCTAACCATCCGATGAACGGCATATAGAGGCCGGTCAGCGGCCAGATGATATTCATGATTGCCACCGGATGCGGGTGACGGAAAAGATCTTTTAAGATCATCAGCGCTGTACAACCGCCCAGTACAAGGAAAGGTAATGCCAGTTGGTTCATCATAGTCAGCCCCGTTATGATGCTCGAATACGCATGACAATGCGCCAGTATGGGTGAGGGCGCAACGTCTTCCCCTGAAAAGTCCACAGCGTCATCCCCCGCACATCCTCTAAGCGTAGCTGGAAAAGAGGGTGATGAAAATCACGTTATACCGCTCACTACAGAAATCACTGGGATTAAGAATGAACCGAATAGCCGTCGTCCCACAAATACCGCTATTACTCTCAGTAACCGCTTTCAAAGTGAGTGATTTTAGTTAATGACGATGCTAAAAATTTATCAATCTAATGATGATTTTCGATGAATAGGGTGATTGAAACTCCTTCGGAAAAATCCTATTCTAATAAGGAAGGAGGATTAAAGTTGTGAAGCTGTTGGCAAAATGTATCTGTTTTCAGTTCCCCATAATGGTAACGCATTGACAACAGGATGGTTATGATTGTTACCCCGCGGGCTGCTCTCATTTCAATCAATATTTTTTCTCAAGTTAATTTATTTTTTGTGTTAATCAGAACGAATAACAAGTTAAAGCGTGAAACAACGCTGAGGCAATAATGACGACCGATAATTATTTCGTCTGGCGTGGCGAAACTGAAAATGAATTTCAGGCGCTGACGGAAGTGATTCAAGTAAAAACGCTATTACAAAAACACATTGAAGCGATGGGTTTCGATTCATTCGCTTTCCTGGTTCAACATCCCGTGCCTTTTACCCGGCCGCGCGTGTTTTTGTTCAGTACTTACCCGGAAAGCTGGGTTAAGCGCTATGAAAGCGAAAATTATTATGCTGTCGATCCGGTGCTGTTGCTTTGTCAGCGGCCGGGACGAGGCGTGGAATGGACGCGGGATTTATTTACCGGTGCCGGTAATTTATGGGCTGAAGCGAATGCGGCAGGGCTCAACAGCGGCTTTTCTTGTTCGGCAATGGCGCCAAATCGTGCCATTGGTATATTATCTATAGCATCATCGCTTCACAGTCAGACTCAACACTTACGCGTTCAGCTAGAGGTGAAACTGCACCTTCTGGCGGAACTGAGTTTGCGCGTGCTGGAGCGGCTAAATGATAGTTCAATGGCGGTTTTATCTAACGATTTTAGTCAACGCGAACTGGAAATTTTGAAATGGACAGCGGAAGGAAAAACTTCTGCGGAAATTTCACTGATTTTAGCGATTTCAGAACATACGGTGAATTTTCACCAAAAGAATATGCAAAAGCGTTTTAATGTTTCCAATAAAACGCAGATTGCGTGTTATGCGGCGGCAATTGGCCTGATATAGCAAAAAGGCAACTACTAATTTTAGTAGTTCCCACTCTTTAGTCAGTTGTCTACCCTGCGCCGGAACTTTGCCAGGCTGGCGCAAAGAAATCATTGCAAACATGGGGATGTCAGGGGCGCATGATGAAAGTAATTCAAACACAGCTTAAGGATATGCCGTCCTCTCTGTTGGCAGAATTAGGAACGTATCGCTATAGCGTTTTTGCGCGGGGTGAAGGTTGGTCTATCCCGCCGCGCTTAAGTACGCCCGGACAGGAGTATGATCGCTTTGATCGCTCCGATGTCACCTGGATGATCGCCTGGAATGCGCGCCAGGGGATTTGCGGCTGTGCACGTTTGTTGCCCTGGCATGAACCAGAAGTGCCTGAAGGCATGGTGCTGCCGTTCGATCAGGAAAAAGTCTGGGAAATGTCACGCTTTTCAGCACGCCTTGAGGTGGATGCAGAACTGCCACTGACGATTTTGTGGCATGCGGTGCAGTTGGCGGAACTCAGCGGTATGGAGTACCTGATCAGCTCAGCAACGCCGATGCTGGAAAAAATGTTTGAGCAGCACCACGTCGTGTACGAACCTTTATCACCCGGGTTGATTCAATCTGAGGATAATCTGTTTGCCATTCGTATTCCGGTTCATCAACCGGCACTGGCGGACAAGTATCGTGGCACACGCCGGTTTAGTCCGGAAGAGGTGCTGCCGTCACTGGGTGTTTCAGTGAACTGGCAGTCGCACAGTTGACCACCCCGCGCATTGCGCGGGGCTTCACCGCTTACTGACGGTAGGCGGTTTTAATCTGACGAATGGTGTTGCTGAACACTTCCGCCTGCGGCTTATCCGCTAACGCGCTTTGCACATAGCGCTCCATGTTAATGATCACCTTACCGGCATCCGCCTGACCCATCCCTTTCAGAATCAGCGTCACCATCATTTTCAGGCAAGCGACTTCATCGGCCAATGCCTGGGTATCCCGCGATGTTGAAAAGTCTTCATCACTCATCTTTGACTCCTTGGTGGTGTTACTGAATGTAGACACAATATCTGTGTGTAAAAAACAGAGTATATCATATGGTTGAATGAGGAATTTATCCCAGGCGAAGCGGTGGAGATTAAACCCACATTAAATGGATGTTTGCGTTATTAACAGGCAGGAAGAATCAGGCGTTGAAGTTATTTTTATTAAGCAAAGCTCAGCGGTCAATGAAAAGAGCATAAATTATAACATAATGATATTAGTCACAATTTCACGTTTTAATTCTTGCATGCTAAACGTTTCACTCAAAAGATATCTGGGATTGAGCTCAACTTGATGTGTATCATTTCATTTGAGATTTATCTGCGTAGCCAGATGTTTTTTCCCCGGCAAACCCGGTAAGATGGCCCTCCTGAAATATATTTTTCCCCTCACTAACCTGCGGAGTAAGTCCCGTTGATCAGTCTGCTTCTTGTTGATGACCATGAACTGGTACGCGCCGGTATTCGCCGCATACTGGAAGATATGAAGGGATTGGTAATTGCCGGGGAAGTGGCTTGTGGTGAAGACGCGGTGAAATGGTGCCGCAGCAATCCGGTCGACGTGGTGCTGATGGACATGAATATGCCGGGCATCGGCGGTCTGGAGGCCACGCGAAAAATTGTGCGCTTCAATCCTGACATCCGCATTATTATGCTGACCATCCATACCGAAAATCCGCTGCCGGCAAAAGTAATGCAAGCCGGTGCGGCGGGTTATCTGAGCAAAGGTGCGGCCCCGCAGGAAGTGGTGAGTGCGATTCGTTCGGTGCACTCAGGCCCGCGCTATACCGCATCAGAAATTGCGCATCAAATGGCGCTTAGCCAAATCGAGCCGCAAAAAGCCGCATCGCCCTTT
>NZ_DAMDQC010000205.1:0-6712 GCF_032082325.1 Pantoea sp. CTOTU50773
AGGCATCAAATAAGTGAAGAAACCCTGAACGAAAGTTCAGGGTTTTTTTACGTCTGCAGATCGGCGAAATCAGGGTTGTTTTACGTCTGAAACTGACGCCTGAAGTTTAGCCAGACGATCATAAAACCCCGGGTTACTGACCTTTTCTCAGCCATTTTTCAATAAAATCAGCAACCTTAACCGGCTGATTAATATCGAGAAGTGGGCGGTCGATCGTTAAGTTCTCATCGCTGGCCAGCGCAACCACGTATTCATCCAGTAAATCAGCAAATTCCCCTTTGACACCACGCCGCCACAGCGCGATTTTGGGTACTGGCTCATCTTTAAAGCCCTCAACCAGCACCAGATCCAGCGCGGAACTGTCCATCCGCGCGACCAGTTCCGCCAGATTCAACGTCTGATCAGGGGTTTCACACATCAATGCCCAGCGCTGAGTACTGGCAACAATCACCTGATCGGCACCTGCTTTTCGCAGCAGATAGCTATCTTTTCCCGGCGTATCAATGTCCATTTGATGATGGGTATGTTTGATTAACCCAGAACGAATACCGCGAGCCTTAAGCAGCGGTATCACCTGTTGCAGCAAAGTGGTTTTTCCAGTGCCACTCCACGCAACGATCGCCAGTAAAGGCACGCTCATCACTGCTTTTCCCCATCAACTAAATCGTCGGGCGTATTAATGTTGCGGAAAGCTGCCTCAGAATCTGTGAACGTCACGGCATGCCCACCATGTTCACGCAGAAACTGCATTAAACGCCGCTCACCACGAAGCAGCCAGGCTTCCAGATCGTCGGCCAGTGATCGATTGACCAGTGCCAATGCAGGATGATCACGCTGCGTTGATCGTACCCACACCGCAGGTGCCGCACCGCGCTGCTGCCATAATCGTGCAACGAAGTCCTCCGGTAACCAGGGCGTATCACAGGCACAAAAGGCGACCCACTCGGTCTTACTGTGCTGCAAGCCACTTAAAATGCCTGCCAACGGACCGGGGTAATCTGGCATCGAATCAGTAACGACCTGACAACCGCTAGCCTGATAACGATCAATGTTACGGTTGGCGCTTATCAACACAATATTGACCTGTGGCATCAAACGCTGCAAAACGTGCTGATAAAGCGGTTTGCCCTGCAATTCCAGCAGCCCTTTATCCAGGCCGCCCATACGACTGCCTTGCCCACCTGCGAGGATCACGCCGGTAAATGCGGTCATTTTCGTCTCCTTGATCATACTGGACGATACTTGCATAACGGCAGCCTACCACTGCATAGAGGAATCAATGATGAAATATCACCGACTTAATGAATTGTTCGAACTCCTGCAACCGGCCTGGCAAAAGGAGTCTGACCTTAACCTGCTGGCATTTTTACAGAAACTGGCGCAGGAATCAGGCTTCAGTGGCCCATTAAGTGAATTAACCGATGACATATTGATTTACCATCTCAAAATGCGTGACGCTGGCTGCGATGCGGAAATTCCCGGACTGAAAAAGGATTATGAAGTGGACTTCAAAACCGCGCTATTACGTGCACGCGGTGTGATTAAGGATGATGAGTAGTGTTATCCTTGCGCATTCCTTGCAACGGTAACACACAGGCAAAATGATGAGCGAAGCCGCCTTTAATTTCCAGACGCTGGACCCCGATGTCATCCTGGATGCACTTTGGGATGCGGGTCTGCGTGTCGAATCCGGCTTAACCGCCCTCAATAGCTACGAAAACCGTGTCTATCAGTTTAGTGATGACGACAAACGTCGCTTTGTGGCTAAGTTCTATCGGCCACAACGCTGGAGTGCGCAACAAATTCTGGAAGAGCACCAGTTCACGCATGATCTGCTGGCCGATGAAGTGCCTGTTGCAGCACCACTGGCACTGCAGGGCAGTACGCTGAATCACCATGCTGGTTTTATGTTTGCCGTTTTCCCAAGCCTGGGTGGGCGACAGTATGAAACCGATAATGAAGAACAGATGGAGTGGGTGGGCCGCTTTCTTGGTCGCATCCATCAAACAGGCCGCCAGAGCTTGTTTCAACAGCGTCCAACCTTCGGCCTGGAAGAGTATGTCTTACAACCTCGCCAGAAGCTGGAGCAAAGTACGCTGGTACCGGCTGCCCTGAAGGATGCGCTGCTGAACGCCGTTGATAAACTTATCGGCACCCTACAGCAGCGCTGGCATGATAAATGGCAGCCGCTCAGGCTGCATGGCGACTGCCATCCAGGTAATATCCTATGGCGCGATGGCCCGATGTTTGTCGATCTTGACGATGCACGCAACGGGCCTGCAGTGCAGGATCTGTGGATGCTGGTAAACGGCGATCGTCAGGAACAGCTGATTCAGTGGGATATTCTGCTGGAAGCTTATAATGAATTCAGTGACTTTGATTTACATGAATTGTCACTGATTGAGCCTTTACGCGCTATGCGCATGGTTTATTATTTGGCCTGGGTGGTACGCCGCTGGCAGGACCCGGCTTTTCCGCGCGCCTTTCCCTGGATGACCGATGAGGATTTCTGGCGCCGACAGATTGCACTATTTATCGAGCAGGAGAGGCTGTTACATCAACCCCCGTTGCAGCTTAGCCCGCAATTTTAATGAAGTACTCAGGAGATTTTTTCACGATGAAAAAGATTATGTTTGCGCTGGTAGGTTTAATGCTGGCATTTGGCGCCTCAGCGGCACAGTTCAATGACGGCAAACAATTCGTCACGCTGCCAAAGCCGGTTGCTGGTGAGCCACAGGTATTGGAGTTCTTCTCCTTCTTCTGCCCGCACTGCTACCAGTTCGAACGCGTCTATCACGTGAGTGATGCCGTGAAAAAGAACCTGCCAGCAGACACTAAAGTGACTAAATATCACGTTGATTTCCTCGGCGGAGACTTCGGTCCTGTTGTGACTCAAGCCTGGGCGGTCGCGATGGCGCTGGGCGTGGAAAGCAAAGTCACTGCACCGATCTTTGACGGTATTCAGAAAACCCAAACCATTACCGATGCGGCGAGCCTGAAATCCACCTTCATCCAGGCTGCTGGCATCTCATCAGAAGATTATGATGCAGCCTGGAATAGCTTTGCGGTAAAAGCGTTGGTCGCCCAGCAGCAGAAAGCGGCAGCCGATCTTAATCTGCAGGGCGTGCCAGCTATCTTCGTTAACGGCAAATACATGGTGAACAACGGCGGCCTGGACACCAGCTCTATGGACAATTTCGTTGCCGATTATGCCAACGTAGTGAAATTCCTGGTTGAGAAGAAGTAATTAAGCGCAAATAAACGCCGGCGATGTCGGCGTTTTTACTCCCTTTCCCATGACGTAATCATGATATCCCCGTTAACCCTCCGCTTAATATCCACATGGACGATCACCTTTTCAAAAAGGCGCGCTTCATCACGGTAAGTTAATAACAAATTGAAAAACAATAACTTTTATCTGTAAAATGATTGCAATAAGCGTAAATAACAATACGTTATGAATTTTACGCACAAAGTTATCCACAGACCGATCCTTGCGATCCACTCCGCGTAACAACGAAAAAGATCCTGACATCTCTGCTCTGATTCAACATTCCTCTCTGGTTGTGGCATCCTTATAGCCCTCATTATCGCAACGAAGAAAATACGAACCTATGGCGCAAATTGCAGAAAATCCCCTGATTCTGGTAGACGGATCCTCTTATCTCTACCGGGCGTATCATGCCTTTCCGCCGCTGACCAACAGTGCAGGCGAGCCCACGGGCGCGATGTACGGTGTGCTCAACATGCTGAAAAGTTTGCTGATGCAGTATCAGCCGAGCCATGTGGCCGTGGTCTTCGATGCGAAAGGCAAAACTTTCCGCGATGAATTATTCGAGCACTACAAATCGCATCGTCCGCCAATGCCCGACGATCTGCGTGCACAGATCGAGCCGCTGCACGAGATGGTCAAAGCGATGGGATTACCGCTGCTGGCGGTGACCGGCGTTGAGGCTGATGATGTGATTGGTACTCTGGCACTGGAAGCAGAAAAGCAGGGCCGTGCAGTGCTGATCAGTACCGGTGATAAGGATATGGCGCAGCTGGTCACGCCGGGCATTACGTTGATTAATACCATGACCAACACCGTGTTGGGCCCGGAAGAGGTTGAGCAAAAATACGGTGTGCCGCCTTCATTGATTATCGATTTCCTTGCCATGATGGGTGACAGCTCGGATAACATTCCGGGTGTGCCTGGCGTGGGTGAGAAAACGGCACAGGCGCTGCTGCAGGGCCTGGGCGGTATGCAGTCGATTTACGACAACCTGGATAAAGTGGCGGATCTCTCGTTCCGTGGCGCGAAGACCATGGCAGCGAAGCTAGAGCAGAATCGCGAAGTCGCATTCCTGTCCTATCAGCTGGCGACCATCAAAACGGATGTAGAACTGGAACTGGGTTGTGAGCAACTCACCGTTAACGAACCGGACGTTGAAAAGCTGCAAAATCTTTTCGGCCGTTATGAATTCAAACGCTGGATCACAGATTTACAGGACGGCACCTGGTTGCAGGGCAAAAAGAGCAATGTGCAGGCGCAGAAATCGCTGGCGACTGAACCTGTGGCTGCGGTGGCGGAAACCGCTAGCGTGCTGTCATCTGACGGCTACGTCACCATTTTGGATGAGGCAACCTTCGACGAGTGGCTGCAAAAACTGAATAAAGCAGAACTCTTTGCCTTCGATCTGGAAACCGATTCTCTGGATAGCTGGAGTGCCAACATTGTCGGCCTCTCCTTTGCGGTTGCGCCCGGTGAAGCCGCTTATCTTCCGGTGGCCCATGACTATCTTGATGCGCCAGAACAACTCGACCGCAGCGACGTGTTGAAAAAGCTAAAACCGCTACTGGAAGACGCTAAATCTGCAAAAGTCGGCCAGAACCTCAAATACGATCGTGGCGTGCTGAAGAACTACGATATTGAGCTGAACGGCATTAAATTCGACACCATGCTGGAATCTTATTGCCTGAGCAGCGTCGGCGGCAAACATGATATGGATAGCCTGGCTTCGCGCTGGCTGAACCATAAAACCGTCACCTTCGAAGAGATTGCCGGTAAAGGAAAAAATCAGCTGACCTTCAACCAGATTGCTATCGAGCAGGCCGCTCATTACGCTGCAGAAGACGCAGATGTCACGCTGCAGTTGCATCTGCAGATGTGGCCGAAGCTGGAGCAGGAAGCGGGTCCGAAGCAGGTCTTCACCGATATCGAGATGCCGCTGGTGACCGTGATTTCACGCATTGAACGCAACGGCGTATTGATCGATCAAAACATCCTGGCCAAACATTCGCAGGAGCTGACCGCACGTCTGGCGGAACTGGAGTTGAAAGCGCACGAACTGGCAGGCGAGCCGTTTAATCTCTCCTCCACCAAACAGCTGCAAACCATTCTGTTTGAAAAGCAGGGTATCAAGCCCACTAAAAAAACGCCGGGTGGCGCACCGTCAACCAGCGAAGAAGTGCTGGCTGAACTGGCGCTGGACTATCCGCTGCCCAAAGTGATTCTGGAGCATCGTGGCCTGTCTAAGCTGAAGTCGACTTATACCGACAAATTGCCTTTGATGATCAATCCGGTTACCGGCCGCGTGCATACTTCTTATCATCAGGCGGTCACGGCCACCGGACGTCTCTCATCTACCGATCCCAACCTGCAAAATATCCCAGTGCGCAACGATGAAGGCCGTCGTATTCGCCAGGCTTTTATCGCAGGTAAAGATAATCGCATCGTTGCGGCTGACTACTCGCAAATTGAACTGCGCATCATGGCGCATCTGTCGCAGGATAAAGGCCTGCTGGATGCGTTTGCGCAGGGTGAAGACATTCACCGCGCGACAGCGTCAGAAGTCTTTGGTGTTGCGCTGAGCAAGGTTTCAGGTGAGCAACGCCGCAGTGCCAAGGCAATTAACTTTGGTCTGATTTATGGCATGAGTGCCTTCGGTCTGTCGCGCCAGTTGAATATCGGTGCTGGCGAAGCGAAAAAGTATATGGATCTCTACTTTGAGCGTTATCCGGGCGTACTGCGTTACATGGAAGAGACTCGCACCCAGGCGGCCGATAAGGGCTACGTGGAGACACTGGATGGTCGCCGCCTGTGGCTTCCGGACATCAGCTCCAGCAACGCCATTCGTCGTAAGGCGGCAGAGCGCGCGGCGATTAACGCCCCGATGCAGGGCACCGCAGCGGACATTATCAAACGCGCGATGATCGCTGTAGATGGCTGGTTACTGCAACAGCAGGATGACGCTGTGAAGATGATCATGCAGGTACACGATGAACTGGTGTTTGAAATCCACAAAGATGCGGTAGAGAGTGCGAGTGCGACGATCCGCCAACTGATGGAGAGCAGCATGAAACTTGATGTACCGCTGCAGGTTGAAGTGGGAACGGGCGATAACTGGGACCAGGCGCACTAAGGAACGTTGTCGGCGGTATATCTATGCCGCTGACATCGTCATAAGAAAAAAGTTTACTTAATCGGTTCAGCAACGATGTAAAGCCGCTTGTTAAATGCGCATTTTGTAACTGCCTATCGGCTAAGCATTTTTTTAGTAATTAAACTACACGCCTTAAGCCAAAGTGTGACGGACCCGGAAAAAAAGATGTGGAATCCTGAAACTTAACAACAAAAAACCCTTTGTTGGTCAGGAAAAATCAGGTAAAGTTCATCGCGTAGGGTACAGAGGTAAGATGTTCTATCTTTCAGACCTTTTACTTCACGTAA
>NZ_DAMDQC010000206.1:0-6620 GCF_032082325.1 Pantoea sp. CTOTU50773
TATTCGGGATCCGCGGAACCTGATCAGGTTAGTACCTGCGAAGGGAACAAGAGTAGACATTCACAGAGCGATGCGTGTTGGCGCCCGGCATCGTCCCTGTTACTCCTTCCGAACTCTGGACAAGCAACTTCCCCTTAATTCAGGAAATTTGCTATGTCTGTTGCTAAAACTTCTCGTCGTGAACAACGTGCACAAGCGCAGGAATTTATCGATTCGCTGCAAGGCACCGCTTTCCCCAATTCAAAACGTATCTGGATTACCGGCAGCCGAGCGGATATCCGTGTGCCGATGCGCGAAATCCAGCTTAGCCCTACACACATCGGTGGCACAAAAGAGAATCCACAGTATGAGCACAACGAACCAGTGCCGGTATATGACACGGCAGGTGCTTATGGCGACCCTGCGGCCACCATTGATGTGCATCGGGGATTAGACCGATTGCGTGAAAACTGGATTGCTGAACGCGATGACAGCGAAGCGATCCACCAGTTGAGTTCGCAATACACTCAGCAACGCTTAGCCGATGAAGGGCTGGATCACCTGCGCTTCGAGCAGTTACCGCAGCCGCGTCGTGCCAAAGCTGGCCGCTGCGTCACACAGCTGCATTACGCACGTCAGGGCATTATTACACCCGAGATGGAATTTATTGCGGTGCGAGAAAACATGGGCCGCGAACGTATTCGTGGTGAAGTGCTACTGCAACAGCACCCGGGCCACAGTTTTGGTGCCAATCTGCCGGAAAACATCACCGCCGAATTTGTGCGCCAGGAAGTTGCCAGCGGCCGCGCTATCATACCCTCCAATATTAATCACCCCGAATCAGAGCCGATGATCATTGGCCGTAACTTTCTGGTGAAGGTGAACGCCAATATAGGCAACTCAGCGGTGAGCTCATCGATCGAAGAGGAAGTGGAGAAACTGGTGTGGTCAACACGCTGGGGGGCGGATACCGTGATGGACCTCTCCACAGGCCGCTATATCCATGAAACGCGCGAGTGGATTTTGCGAAACAGCCCGGTGCCGATTGGCACTGTGCCCATTTATCAGGCACTGGAGAAAGTGAACGGCGTGGCGGAGGACCTTAACTGGGAGATCTTCCGCGATACTCTGCTTGAACAAGCAGAACAGGGGGTGGATTATTTCACTATTCACGCCGGTGTGCTGCTGCGCTATGTGCCGATGACGGCTAAACGTCTGACCGGTATTGTCTCGCGTGGTGGTTCGATCATGGCGAAGTGGTGCCTGTCACATCATCAAGAGAGTTTCCTCTATCTGCATTTCCGCGAGATCTGTGAAATCTGCGCTGCCTATGATGTCGCGCTCTCACTCGGTGATGGCCTGCGTCCGGGATCAATTCAGGACGCCAACGATGAAGCCCAGTTTGCCGAATTGCACACGCTAGGTGAGCTGACCAAAGTTGCCTGGGAATACGATGTGCAAGTGATGATTGAAGGTCCAGGCCATGTGCCAATGCAGATGATCCGCCGCAACATGACCGAACAGTTAGAGCACTGTCACGAAGCGCCGTTTTACACGCTTGGCCCACTGACCACCGATATCGCCCCCGGGTACGATCATTTTACCTCCGGCATTGGTGCCGCAATGATTGGTTGGTTTGGCTGCGCCATGCTGTGCTACGTCACACCGAAAGAGCACCTCGGTTTGCCGAATAAAGAAGATGTTAAGCAGGGTCTGATTACCTACAAGATCGCCGCGCATGCAGCCGATCTGGCTAAGGGTCATCCCGGCGCTCAGATCCGTGATAACGCCATGTCGAAAGCACGCTTTGAATTCCGTTGGGAGGATCAGTTCAATCTGGCGCTCGATCCGCATACGGCACGCGCTTATCACGATGAGACATTGCCGCAGGAATCGGGCAAAGTGGCTCACTTCTGCTCAATGTGCGGTCCAAAATTCTGTTCGATGAAAATTACCCAGGAAGTGCGCGAATATGCTGCTCGCCAGCATGCAGAAGTCCAGCCCATTGAAATTGGCATGGCGCAGATGTCGGATGCCTTCCGCAGTCGTGGTGGCGAGCTTTATCACGCCGCCGATGCCCTTAAAGAGGAAAAAGTATGACCGATGCCTTTCCAGCCACGGCCCCGAAACTGGGGCTGTACCCTGTTGTTGATAGCGTAGAGTGGATTGCACGCTTACTGGAGGCTGGCGTTCGCACCATCCAGTTGCGCATCAAAGATTGCCAGGATCATGAAGTAGAAGACGCAGTGCGCGAGGCAATTGCGCTGGGCAAGCAGTATCGTGCACGCCTGTTTATCAACGATTACTGGCGATTAGCGATCAAATATAACGCCTATGGCGTGCATCTTGGTCAGGAAGATTTGGACGTGGCTAATCTGGACGCTATCCGCCAGGCAGGTTTGCGTCTTGGGTTATCGACTCATGATGATGCCGAGTTAGACCGCGCGCTGGCGCTGCGTCCTTCCTACATTGCATTGGGGCATATTTATCCCACACAAACCAAAGATATGCCTTCGGAACCTCAGGGCATCGTAGAATTGAAACGCCACATGGCGCGGTTGCAGGATATACCGACTGTGGCGATTGGCGGTATATCCCTTGCGCGCGTACCTGAAGTTTTGGCCACTGGCGTTGGAAGCGTTGCCGTGGTGAGCGCCATTACTCAGGCGGCAGACTGGCGTCAGGCGACACAGGAGCTGCTGGCACTGGTTGAAGCTGGAACCCAGCCCGCGGAAGCGTTGTAACGTTCTGCAATCAGGGTAATTTGGCTGGAACCTCACGCGCAGTCCGCTTCCTGCGGGCTAGCGTGTTTTTCCGGTCAGGATAAAGTGTGCCTGCCCGCTGTCGCTGGCAGTGGGCCAGGGCTGGTCTACCTCTCTCTCCAGCCCTGCCTTTCCACTTTAATCAGTCAGGGATGAAGCGGGTTCCGTTTCGATATGACAGGCGTGCATGGCCTGCTCCACCGCAGCGCCAAGTTGGGCGATGGCCTGTTCTGTATACTCATTGATGGGCAACCCATAATTCAGGCGCAAGCAGTTACGATATTTGCCCGAGGCAGAAAACAGCGATCCGACGGCGACCTGAATGTTCAACGTGCGAAGTTCGGTGTTAAGCCGAACCGCATCAAACGCTTCAGGTAACTCAATCCACATCAGGAAGCTGCCCTGCGGACGCGAGACACAGATACCGCACGGGAAATAGTGGCGTACCCAGCAGCTAAAAGTCTCGTAGTTACGTTGATATACCTGGCGCATCCGGCGTAAATGCGGCCCATAGTGACCAAGACGAATAAATTCGGCCACCGCATGTTGCGGCTGTGTGGCTGTTGAACCCGTGCCGATATATTTCATATGCAAGACGCGATCGCGATAGCGTCCAGGTGCCACCCAGCCAACACGTAACCCGGGAGCCAGCGTCTTAGAGAATGAACTACACAACAACACCCTGCCATCCATATCCAAAGATTTAATGGTAATGGGACGTGGATACTCCCATGCCAATTCACCGTAAACATCGTCTTCAATAATCGCGGCATCAAAGCGCTGTGCCAGTGCCAGCAGCGCACGCTTGCGCGCCTCGGGCATGATAAATCCGAGTGGATTATTGCAATTTGGCACTACTACCACGGCTTTAATGGGCCACTGCTCGAATGCCAACTCCAGAGCTTCAAGGCTAATGCCCGTCACCGAATCGGTAGGGATTTCAATGGCACGGATACCAAGCCCGCGCAGGGTCTGCATCGTGCCATGAAATGTCGGAGATTCAACGGCGATAATATCACCCGGTTCACACACCGCACGGATCGACACGGACAGCGCTTCATGGCAGCCCGTGGTGATCACAATATCCTCTGCGGTGAGCTGACAACCGCTATCGATAGTTAAGCGTGCGACCTGCTCACGCAAGGCCGCAACGCCTAACAGACTGTCATAATTGAGCTGGTCAAGATCCTGCTTCTGCGCCATTCGGCTCTGAATTTTCCATAATGGCTTCAATGTCGGCTGGGTAAGGTCTGGCATGCCGCTACCTAATTGCAGCACGTTACCGCTGTTGCGGCTGCTTAATAATTCCAGCACCGATTCCCACTGGGTGATCTCGACGGGGCGTTGTACGGGGCGGGTTAACGCAGGAACAGGAGGCGTGGCTTTGCGCGTCGCAACGAAATAGCCAGAGCGCGGCTGCGGCACAATAAGCTGTTTCTCTTCTAGCAGGTGATACGCCTGCTGCACGGTACTGATGCTCACACCGTGTTCAATACTCAGTGTGCGCACTGAGGGTAAGCGCTCGCCGCTACGGTAGAGTCCCTGCTCAATCCTGTCTGAGAGCAAGCAAGCCAGATGTTGGTAACGCGTCATCGTATGATTCCCCTCGAGTTCACTGAATCTAAATCAGTACAGATCATCCTTTTTTTTACCATTCAGATCCTATCATGCGCAATCTGTATGTTAATAATAAGTGATTTTTGAATCTGTATTGAAATGCACAGGAACTGGACAATACCACTCAGACAACTGACTGAGGGCATTTATTATGGAATTCGATCAAAACCGCGCAGCAAAACCCTTTGATGTAACGCTATTGGATATGGTTCGCGGCACGGGACGTGCCATCAAAAGATGGCGCGCCCGCCGTGAGACTCGCAAAATTCTGTCTCACTTAAGCGATGCACAACTGCGCGACATTGGCCTGACCCGCCACGATATCTGCCGTAAGGGCTGATTAAAAACGAAAAAAAACCCTGCCGAGGCAGGGTTTTTTATGGGTCAGCTTCGCAGACGATTATTCGTCGTCGCTACCGCCAAGACCGGCGTTCAGCAGTTCAGCCAGGCTCGCAGAGGCTTCATCCGCAGTCACCTGCGGTGCAACCGGTGCTTCACCTACAGAACGGCGACGCATACGATCCTGATGGTAAGCATAACCGGTACCGGCCGGGATCAAAC
Organism: Pantoea sp. CTOTU50773; assembly: GCF_032082325.1. NCBI lineage: Bacteria > Pseudomonadati > Pseudomonadota > Gammaproteobacteria > Enterobacterales > Erwiniaceae > Pantoea > Pantoea sp. CTOTU50773. The sequence goes on from NZ_DAMDQC010000206.1 coordinate 4,920, forward strand.
GACCCACGATCACGTTCTCTTTCAGGCCGCGCAGTTCATCACGCTTGCCTGCTACTGCTGCTTCAGTCAGGACACGTGTGGTCTCCTGGAACGATGCTGCAGAGATGAACGATTCGGTTGCCAGAGAAGCTTTGGTGATACCCAGCAGATCGCGCATAAAGGTTGCGCCAATTTTGCCGTTCGCTTCGAGGTCGCGGTTAGCGATCTTGATGCGAGAGTATTCAGCCTGCTCACCTTCCAGGAACTCGGTGCTGCCCGCGCTGGCGATGGTTGCTTTACGCAGCATCTGACGCACGATGACTTCGATGTGTTTATCGTTAATCTTAACGCCTTGCAGACGGTAAACTTCCTGCACTTCGTTAGTGATGTAACGTGTAACCGCATGGACGCCACGCAGACGCAGGATGTCGTGTGGAGACTCTGGGCCGTCAGAAACAACGTCACCACGTTCTACACGCTCACCTTCGAATACGTTCAGCTGACGCCATTTCGGAATCATCTCTTCGTACGGATCGCTACCATCAACCGGTGTAATCACCAGACGACGCTTGCCTTTGGTCTCTTTACCGAACGAGATAATACCGCTGATCTCGGCCAGAATTGCTGGCTCTTTCGGACGACGCGCTTCGAACAGGTCAGCAACGCGTGGCAGACCACCGGTGATGTCCTTGGTACCGCCAGATTCCTGAGGTACACGCGACAGGGTGTCACCCGCGCTGATCTTAACGCCATCTTCCAGCTGAACAATCGCTTTGCCCGGCAGGAAGTACTGAGCTGGCATGTCGGTACCTGGAATCAGAACATCATTTCCGTTGGCATCAACAATTTTCAGCGCAGGACGCAGATCTTTACCGCCCGCAGTACGTTCTGCAGAATCCAGAACCACCAGCGATGACAGACCAGTCAGGTCATCAGTCTGACGAGTAATCGTCTGACCATCGATCATGTCAGTGAAGCGAATGAAACCGCCCACTTCGGTGATAACAGGCATGGTGTGCGGATCCCAGTTTGCTACGGTCTCGCCCGCTGCAACCTGCTCACCATCACCTTTAGCCATCATCGCGCCGTAAGGGACTTTATAGCTCTCTTTGGTACGACCGAATTCATCGATCATCTTCAGCTCAACGTTACGAGAGACGATAACCAGTTTCCCGGAGGAGTTGGTTACAGACTTCGCGTTGGTCAGCTTAATAGTACCTTTGTTCTTCACCTGGATGCTGGATTCAGCAGCCGCACGAGATGCCGCACCACCGATGTGGAACGTACGCATCGTCAGCTGTGTACCCGGCTCACCGATGGACTGTGCTGCGATAACGCCGATGGCCTCACCTTTGTTGATGATGTGACCACGTGCCAGGTCGCGACCGTAGCAGTGTGCACACACACCAAAGTCGGTTTCACAACCAACAACAGAACGCACTTTGATCGCATCGACTGAGTTCAGTTCGATCACATCACACCAGTGCTCATCGATCAGCGTGTTACGCGGGATCAGGATGTCAGCAGTACCTGGTTTCAGTACGTCTTCAGCAGTCACACGACCCAGTACACGCTCACGCAGTGGTTCTTTAACGTCGCCACCTTCGATAACCGGAGTCATCATGATGCCTTCGAAAGTACCACAGTCGTCTTCGGTGACCACCAGGTCCTGCGCAACGTCTACCAGACGACGCGTCAGATAACCGGAGTTAGCGGTTTTCA
>NZ_DAMDQC010000207.1:0-6346 GCF_032082325.1 Pantoea sp. CTOTU50773
TGTCCAAATAACTCCAATGAGGGTAATAAAAAATGATGAAGCGCAACATTCTTGCAGTGGTTATTCCTGCTCTGTTAGCTGCAGGCGCAGCAAACGCAGCAGAAATCTATAACAAAGACGGCAACAAACTGGATCTGTACGGTAAAGCTGTTGGTCTGCACTACTTCTCTGACAACGCTGGCGATGACGGCGATCAGACTTATGTTCGCTTTGGCTTCAAGGGTGAAACCCAGATTAACGACCAGCTGACCGGTTACGGCCAGTGGGAATACAACGTTCAGGCGAACAACTCTGAAGGTTCTGACGCGCAAGACGGTAACAAAACCCGTCTGGGCTTCGCGGGTCTGAAATTCGGTGATGCAGGTTCAATCGACTACGGTCGTAACTACGGCGTTGTATACGACGCAATCGGCTGGACTGACGTTCTGCCAGAATTCGGTGGTGACTCTGGTTACTCAGATAACTTCATGAACGGTCGTAGCACCGGTTTACTGACTTACCGTAACACCAACTTCTTCGGTCTGGTTGACGGTTGGAACTTCGCAGTACAGTACCAGGGCAAAAATGACCGTGACGATACCCGTCGTGCTAACGGTGACGGCTATGGTCTGTCAACTTCTTACACTTCGCCAATCGGTTTAGGTTTTGCTGGAGCTTATAGCAGCAGCGATCGTACTAATGCTCAGGTTGAAGGTACTGTTTACAGAGAAGGCGAAGCAATTGGAACTGGTGTCGGCGCTGGTACACGTGCTGAAACCTGGGTAACTGCTATCAAGTATGATGCAAACAACATCTACCTTGCTGCTATGTACGGTGAAACCCGTAACTCAACGCCTATCTCTGGCACAGTAAACATCGCAGGTACCAACACATCTGTTGCTGGCTTTGCTAACAAAGCTCAGAACTTTGAAGTTGTTGCCCAGTACCAGTTCGACTTCGGTCTGCGTCCATCCATCGCTTATGTCCAGTCTAAAGGCAAAGACATCGAAGGTATCGGCGATGCTGACCTGGTTAAATACATCGATGTGGGCGCAACCTACTACTTCAACAAAAACATGGCTACCTACGTTGATTACAAAATCAACCAGTTGGATGACAACAACCCTCTGGGTCTGGCTACCGACGACGTAGTTGCTGTAGGTCTGGTATACCAGTTCTAATCTCTCGATTAGATGTGCATATCGCCCTAAAAACGGAGCCTTCGGGCTCCGTTTTGCGTTTCAGTGATCGGCTTCTCAATTAGCGCCACTACTTTATACACGCGGCTTATTTCTTTTTTATGTCAGCGGTTGGCAAGCGTATCATCTGACGCTAACCTGATAGCTCATTTCGCTAAAGTTCACCCAAACGGAACTGACTCATGTTTGAATCGATCTCTGCCGCACCCGCCGATCCTATTCTGGGACTGGCTGACCTGTTTCGCGCCGACGACCGCCCGAATAAAATCAACCTTGGCATTGGTGTCTATAAAGATGAAACCGGTAAAACACCGGTACTCACCAGTGTTAAAAAAGCTGAGCAGTATCTGCTGGAAAATGAAACCACCAAAAATTATCTGAGCATTGATGGTCTGGCCGACTTTGCTCGCTGCACTCAGGAATTGCTGTTCGGCAAAGAGAGCGCGCTGATTTCAGCGGGCCGCGCGTGCACAGCACAAACTCCAGGCGGCACCGGTGCATTGCGCGTCGCGGCGGATTTCCTCGCGACCCAGACCAATGTGAAGCGTGTGTGGGTAAGCAACCCTAGCTGGCCGAACCACAAAAACGTATTCAACGCGGCGGGTCTGGAAGTTTGTGATTACCAGTATTACGACGCGGCCAACCATAGCCTCGATTTCGCAGGCATGGTCGCTTCGTTGCAGGAAGCCAAAGCCGGCGACGTGATTCTTTTCCACGGCTGCTGCCACAACCCGACTGGCGTCGATCCTTCCGCGGACCAATGGCTACAGCTGGCGAAGCTGTCCCAGGAAAAAGGTTGGCTGCCGCTGTTCGACTTCGCTTACCAGGGCTTTGCACGTGGCCTGGATGAAGATGCCGAGGGCCTGCGTATTTTCGCCGCGTCTCATCAAGAGCTGATTGTTGCCAGCTCTTACTCTAAGAACTTTGGCCTGTACAACGAGCGTGTCGGTGCACTGACGCTGGTTGCCGCCAACAGCGATGTCGCGAAAACCGCCTTTAGCCAGGTGAAATACAGCATCCGTGCTAACTACTCTAACCCACCGTCACACGGTGCCGCTGTGGTCGCCACCATCCTCGGTAACGACGCGTTGCGTACCATCTGGGTGCAGGAGCTGACAGACATGCGTCAGCGCATCCAGCGCATGCGTCAGCTGTTCGTGAATACCCTGGCAGAGAAAGGCGCGAAACAGGACTTCAGCTTTATCATTAAGCAGAATGGCATGTTTTCGTTTAGCGGCCTGACCAAAGATCAGGTTGTGCGCCTGCGTGACGAGTTCGGCGTGTATGCCGTTAACTCTGGTCGTGTGAACGTGGCCGGGATGACGCCAGACAATATGTCTGCGCTCTGTGAAGCGATTGTCGCTGTACTTTAAATAAGTCAGCAGAACGAGAAATGGGCCTTAATGGCCCATTTTTTATTGCAGGAACGGATTACTGATACGCTCCCGACCCAAGGTGGAAATCGGACCGTGGCCCGGCACAAAGGTCACATCATCACCCAGCGGTAACAGCTTAGTGTTAATCGCATTGATTAAATCGCTGTGGCTGCCCTGCGGAAAATCGGTACGTCCGACACCGCCATTGAAAATCACATCACCCGATATCAATAAGCGCCCAGCCCGGTCAAAGAAAACAATGTGTCCCGGCGTATGACCCGGGCACAGCAGCACTTCCAGCGTGACATTGCCAACCTGAACCGTTTCGCCCTCTTCCAGCCAGCGATCCGGCGCCAGTGGCGCACATTCCGGCAGGCCAAACATACGGCTTTGCGTCGGCAAATTATCCAGCCAGAACGCATCCAGCTTGTGAGGGCCAACAATAGGAATTTGATAGTGTGCGGCGAGTTCAGCGGCGGCCCCCACATGATCAAGATGACCATGCGTCAGCAGAATTTGCGCGGGGGTTAATCCCCGCTCAGCTAATACGGCAATAATCGTCTCGGCATCGCCGCCGGGATCCACCAGCGCCGCCTGCTGAGTTTCGTCATCCCAGATGACCGAGCAGTTTTGAGAAAAGGCCGTAACCGGAATAATGTGGTAATTCATAGCGCTCCATGACCGACACACGCAGCGCTGCCGGTATCAGGACCAGTGCCTTGCAGGCCCGGTATCTATGTGTACGAAGTTGCTGCGCGGGTAATATCCTACACCACCTGCGCGCATAGATAACGCCGCTTTGCGAACATTGCTCAATGAAATTCCCTCGATATGGAAATCCATCGCCTGCCCTTTGGTGTGATAACTGTGTTTGGCCACGCCAGGACCCGATTCACGCAGCATATTGTTAGTGGCCAGCGTACGGTAGCCTGAGATAAGCTGCACCGGTTTGCGGGTGTTGAGCACCATCTGTAAGCGATAGAGCTGATCAAACAGATGCGGATCGATGTGTTTCACTTGATTGGCGCGGTAATCACGGAAGAAGTGATTTAAGCGGGCTAACTCATCCTTGTCATAACTCTTGCCGTTAAAAAACTCCGTTTTAAGGGTTTCACCGGTGTGAAGGTTATTAAGCGTCAATACTCGGGGGCGCGAGGTGGAAAGCGAAGCCAGCGCTGAACCAGGAAGCAGAGACAAACCTGCCGCTGCGCCTCCAATCAGGAGCAATCGACGACGTTGAGAATCAAAATTAGCCATGTAGCGGGGTTACCTAATCTAAAGCGATAAAAAAATGTGTAAAAAGTACACAAGGCCGAACAGTAACCGCAGCCTGGAGGTCAGTCAACCCGCAATGTGTCACAGAATGACCAAAACCCGCGCAAAACCGAAATTTTGCGACGGGCCCTGATCTTTTCGAAGAGAGGTGAAATCCGGCAAATCAATGACTAGAGGAGAAGTTTTCCTGCTTTTGACAGAACCTGGCTACCGGAGCGCGCAGGGTTATCATAATTGTAAATATCTGTACGATATTGCGGCTGTCCATCCGCCGCGACCCATGCGGTTAAATAATAGAGATTAACCGGGATGCGGTGGCGAATCGGCACATAGCGCGTGTCGCCCTGTTTCAGCGTGTCGGTGATGCGGCTGTCATTCCAACCCACATCCTGCAGCAGCAGGTCGGCCAGTTCAGAGGCCTTATTCACGCGCACACAACCAGAGCTCAGTGCGCGAATATCGCGCTGGAACAAGCCATGGTTAGGCGTGTCGTGCAAATAGATGGCATCGGAACTCGGCATATTAAACTTATATCGACCCAGCGAGTTCATCGCGCCCGGCGCCTGACGAATGCGATACGGGAAACTGGCTGCAGAAACCATATGCCAGTCAATCATCGACGGATCGATCACTTCGGCATCCGCACTCCAGCCCGACAGTAAGGTATAGCCGTGCTTGTAGAGGTATCCGGGATCCTGTTTGACCTTCGGCACGATATCCTGACGCACCAAAGTGGTAGGTACATTCCACGGTGGATTGAGCACCACATTGTTCAACGCACTGCGCATCAGTGGCGTTTTACGATCGGGACGACCGACAATCACCCGCGATGACAAAATCGTGGCTCCGTTGTTGTAATAGGTGAGTGAATAGTTGGGAATGTTCACCATAATGCCGTTATGCATATCATCCGGCAGCAGACGCAGGCGCTGGATATTCAGTGCCAGTAACGATGCGCGCATCTGCGGAGACACATTCAACCACTCACGCGTGCGAGGGCCTATCGCCCCATCATCTGCCAGACCTTGCCAGTGCTGGAAGCGTTTTACCCCTTCCACCAGCGCGGCGTCATACACATTATCACCAGCAGGCGTGGTATTCGCCACCACGTTGCCGGTTGCCGCAGGTGCCTGTGCAGACAAATCATTGACGCTGGCCGCCGATGGACTCACCGCGACCGGCTGATTGCTCTGGCTGACCGGCACAGGTGCTGTCGGCACGGCATCATCAGTTGGCGTCGGTGTGCTGCTGTGCGTTGCGGCAGTCAGCATGCCGGTCCGCTGCAAAATCTCTCTGAGAGCAGGCACATCGTTGCTAATTTGGCCGGGGCGGAGCGTCCCGCTGTCGCGCAGTTGTGGCCATGGACGGTTATCGGTCAGCAGCGCTTTGAGCGCACTGTGCATCGGCGCATATTGAGGATGTTGCGGTGCCAGCGAGATGATAAACGCGCGACTGCCACCACCGTTTACCGCATTTTGCCACTGGTTAATGGCAGCTACGCCCGGCATCGTCAATTTGTAGGGAACATTACTGTACAGCCAGGTTTCACCCTGCGTCGGCACAGTGGCGACAAACTGCAAATAGCCTAACATGGCATCGCTCAGCACGATGTCGCGCGCCATGCCGGTAATCGTGGGATTAGTCAGTAATTCAACCCAACGAGTAAACTGTGGCTGGACGCCGGATAGCGCCACCTCCGCTAACTGTTGCTGGAAAGCCTGCACCGCTTGCTTATCCTGCCAGAGTGGCGCCATATTACGCGCGGCGTAGATACCGGCTAATCCCGGCAGATAGAAAGGCTGCTGACTGGGGCTAAAAGCCTGCTGAATTTGATGCTGACTCGCCGCCACTGACATGGCGCTATGTGAAGTTCCGGGTAAAGCGGCAATGATCGCGGCATGGCTGGTGGCCAGCGGCGACAATACCAGTGAAACACTGAGTGCGAGTACCGCACGATTCATTCTGCTTCTTCTATTCAGCCACATCCCTGCCCCCTTCTCACCTAAGACACAGCGCCCTGTTTTCGCTATGTACAGCCTTACTCTTATTGTTGAGTATACAAATAAAAAACGGCATCTGCCTCAGTGTGCAGATGCCGCTTACAGATTAAACGGTGCGCTGTTTTTTAAACAGATTCAGCGTCAGGTATTTTCTGTTTCTAAATCGATATCACTGGTGTCGCGTTTTGCTGGCACAGGATCTGCCGAGAATCCACGCAGCCCCACCACATGCACGTGTTCAGTGTTGTTAAACACTTTACGCACCAGCTTGTAGGTGGTGCCTTTCTCCGGGCTGATGTTCTCTGGCGCAGCAATCACCAGCTGCATCTCCAGACGCTCACACAGTTCGAACAGGGTGGCGATGGAGCGGGCATCGAGACGCGCCGCTTCATCAAGGAACAGCAGTCGGCATGGCGAAATATCTTTACCGCGCAGACGACGTGATTCCTCTTCCCAGCTTTGCACCACCATCACCAGAATCGACATACCGGTACCGATAGCCTCACCGGTGGAAAGC
>NZ_DAMDQC010000208.1:0-6328 GCF_032082325.1 Pantoea sp. CTOTU50773
GGGCAGTAGTCTAACAGCCACAACAGGATATGCCTATACCCGCGCTGCAGGCGCTGAATTTCATCGCGCATCCGCTTGAGCGGTACGAATTATCAGATATTGATACCAAGGTACGACGGCAGGAACGCGCAATGAAATGCGCCGCGATGGCCAAGGCCAGCGGCGCACAGGGCCTTAGTGGCCGGGGAAATTCACGAGGCTGTAGCAATCAATGCCGATCGCGTTAAGGCGCGCTTCACCGCTCAGATCAAACAGGTTGATCACGAACGCAGCATCTTTCACTTCACCACCGGCACGGCGGATCAGTTTCACTGTGGCTTCCAGCGTACCGCCGGTGGCCAGCAGATCGTCCACCACCAGCACCACATCACCTGGCTTAATGGCATCTTTGTGCAGCTCCAGCGCATCAGAACCGTACTCCAGCTCATAGCTCTCGCTGTAGGTTTCACGCGGCAGCTTGCCCGGCTTACGCACCGGCACAAAACCGACACCCAGACCCAGTGCCACCGGTGCACCAAACAGGAAGCCACGTGCTTCGGTGCCCACCACTTTGGTGATACCTTTGTTACGATAGCGTTCAACCAGAATGGCAATCGACGCGGCATAGGCCTGCGGATCTTCCATCAAACTGGTGACGTCACGGAACAGGATGCCCGGCTTAGGGTAGTCAGGGATGCTTTTGATGCTGTTTTTGATGAGTTCAAGCTGCTGAGCAGTTGCGGTCATAAGTGTTACGCCTGGAAAAATATCTAATACGCGCAGCATCCGACAGCGCCAATACCCGGAAACCGGGTTAAGCGAAGACGTTTAAAAAGGGAAGCCACGCACGAAGATGCCCAAATCTATGCAAATACCTGTCTAAATGCAACCCTGCCGCACTTAATCGCCGCTGTCAGCATTTTCTGCCACTACCGGGATACGCCACATAAACAAAAGCAGCGCGCACAACATGATGCCCAGCATAATCCGCACCCACAGCATGTTAACCAGATAAATAGAAGCGGCAAAGGTGATGACAATCAGCAACATTGCGCGGCCTTTGGCGCCGGGCGGCATGGCGCGATGCTGTTGCCAGTGGCGGATATAGCGACCAAACGGCGAGCGCCACAGCAGCCAGTGGTGAAAACGCGGTGACGAACGGGCAAAGCACCAGGCGGCCAGCAACACAAATGGCGTGGTCGGTAACAAAGGTAATACAATGCCCAGCGTGCCCAGCACAATCGCCAGCCAGCCAAGACACAGAAGAAAAATTCGTTGCATGCCTGATGCCTGATAAAATCGGAACTGTGCTACGTTAACACAGTCGGAATCAGAGTGATGCCCCAACCGCCCGCACATCAACGTCTGCTCGCCATTGTCGATCAGCTACGACAGCAAATCGCACAGCAACGCGATGGTGCATGCCGACAGCCCCGTTTTGACGCCCAACTGTTCCATTGCAAAGGCACGCGGCTCGCTGATTATCTCGCTGAGCTGGAGCAAAATTTAACCCAGCTTGGCGCAGCTGATACTGATGTGATGCGCCGCCAGTGGCTGGCGGAGAAAGTGCTGGACCAGATTGCCGCCCTGCAACGCGAATGCCAGAGCCAGCAACTGCGCACCCCGCGTGAGCGTCCTCGCGTTGATCCGCGCCAGTCGAAGCGCGAAGAGTATCAGGGCTATGAAACGCGCTTGCTGGCGATGATCGAACAACGTGAGCAACATCTGGCGCGCGCCGAAACCCTCAGCGTGCAGCAGCAGTTGATCCGCGATATCGAAGTGCTGCACGAGCGGCTGGCACGCTGTCACCATGCGATGCACAAACTAGAAATGTCAGGCCCAGCACGGTAATCTCCGCCCACTTGCCTCTATACCCGTTATACTTCACACGGCAGGTGTGTTGGCTACGCTCATTCCCCCCATCTCTTACCTGAGTAAGCGCTTGCGGGTTCATTCCTTTGCCACTTGCCTGCACCTGAAATTATTTAGGATATATACTCCCCCTATGAATGAAGGAGGAAAATCATGACCCTAATTATGTGGATAGCGATTGGCGTGGTGGCTGGCTGCATCAAGCGCATGGTTTTTCCCGGTCGGCCGGGTGGGTTTGTTCCGACGCTGGTGCTGGCCGTGATTGGTGCGTTAATTGGGGGTTACATCGCGACTTATTTTACAACGGGTGATTTAGCGACGTTGCACCCCGCTGGCTTTGGGGTGGCACTGCTGGGTTCCATTTTGATGCTGCTGGTGGCGGCAAAATTACGTAATTAACCAGGAGAGATTATGTCACTGGAAACTGCATCCGATGAGATCAAACTGGCAGTGGATTTGATACAACTGCTGGAAGAGAACCAGGTGCCTACCGCAACCGTGTTAGCCGCGCTGGCGATTGTCCAACGCGATTATCAGCAGAAACAGGCGGCAGAGGGCGTTAATTAACGCGCCGAAGAGAGAGTGGGACTGAGCCGCAGCATATCAATAAAGGCATCCACCAACTGCGGCGCATCTGCCGCCAGATCAAACGCCTGCGGGTTAAACAGCCAGTTTTCCATCATACCATTGATATAACCGCACATCAGACGCGCCGATTGCAACGTGTTCAATCCCGCAGGCAACTGGCCCACTTCGATACACTCACGTAGCACCAATTCAATTCGGTCGTAACACTCAAGCAGTAAACTTTGACGCATATCCTGTAATGTCGACATTTCGCCAACGAATTCACATTTATGGAAGATAATCTCCATTAATGCGCGTCTTTGTGGATCCTTTGCTGTGGCGTCAAGGATATAGATCAACATAGAACGGATAACAGAAAGTGGATCGTCCGGGTATTTTGTCTGATACTCAAGTTCCACATCGTCAAGCCCAGCGTCACACCGAAGCCAGATTTCATGCAGAACATCGGCTTTATTTTTGAAATGCCAGTAGATAGCACCGCGCGTGACGCCGGCCGCTGTTGCGATATCTGCCAGGGATGTGGCAGCCACACCGTGTTCAGAGAAGTGTGCTAAAGCGGCATCCAGAATTTGGTTCCGCGTTTCAAGTGCTTGCGCTTTGGTTTTTCGTGCCATAGAGGACTTTTTTTACAAACTGGCAAGTTTACATACATTTGTGAATGTATGTACCATAGCACGACCCGTGTTTTAACGCAGCAATGGGTTTATCGGTTTGTGATCCATTGATCATTTGATATCGGACACTAGAGGTTTATTTATGAATAAAAACAGAGGATTAGCGCCTCTGGCGGCCGTCCTGATGCTTTCAGGCAGCTTTGTGTTAACAGGATGTGATGATAATAAATCCCAGCAAGCCGCCCAGCAGCAGCCCCCAGAAGTGGGTGTTGTGACGTTAAAAAACGAGCCTTTGAAAATTACCACCGAACTGCCAGGACGTACTTCGGCATTCCGCGTGGCAGAAGTACGCCCTCAGGTGTCAGGCATTATTCTGAAGCGTAATTTTGAGGAAGGAACGGATATCAAAGCAGGCGTGTCCCTGTATCAGATCGATCCGGCAACTTACCAGGCGGCTTATGACAGCGCCAAAGGCGATTTAGCACAGGCGCAAGCCAATGCACACGTCGCGCAGTTAACCATCAAACGTTATAAGCCGCTGCTGGGTACTAAGTACATCAGTCAGCAGGACTATGACACCGCGGCGGCCACCGCTGCACAGACGGCTGCAGCCGTTCAGGCAGCCCAGGCCAATGTGGAAACCGCCCGCATCAATCTGGCTTACACCAAAGTGACGTCGCCGATCAGCGGTCGCATTGGTAAATCGTCAGTCACTGAGGGCGCTCTGGTTTCCAGCGGTCAAACCACTGCGCTGGCAACCGTGCAGCAGCTCGATCCAATGTATGTCGATGTGACCCAATCCAGTGATGATTTCCTGCGTTTGCGCGCAGAACTGGAATCCGGTCAGCTGAAACAGAATGACGGCAAAGCCAACGTCACGCTCTTGATGCAAAACGGTAACGCATACACGCAGACAGGCACATTGGAATTCTCTGATGTGACCGTGGATGAAACCACCGGCTCCATCACGCTGCGCGCCATCTTCCCGAACCCGGACCATCGCCTGCTGCCAGGGATGTTTGTGCGTGCGCGTCTGGATGAAGGCACCAACCCAACCGCACTGCTGGTACCGCAACAGGGCGTAACCCGTACCCCAACCGGTCAGGCAACTGCGATGGTGGTGGGCGCAGATAATAAAGTGGAAGTCCGTAATATCACCGCTAATCAGGCATTTGGTGACAAATGGCTGGTAACGGATGGCCTGAAAGAAGGCGATCGCGTGATCACCGTCGGTCTTCAGCGTGCCAAGCCAGGTGCGCAGGTGACACCACAAGAAGTCAAAGATGATGCCAAAGCAGCACCGGAATCACAGTCTGCTAAATCATCGTCCTAAACAGGAGCCACTGATACATGGCTAAGTTCTTTATCGATCGCCCCATTTTTGCCTGGGTGCTTGCCATCATCATTATGCTGGCAGGTACTCTTGCAATTATCAGCTTGCCGATTGAGCAATATCCCAATGTTGCGCCGCCGGCCGTTGAAATCCAGGCAACCTACCCGGGTGCTGATGCGAAAACGCTGCAGGATTCGGTAACCCAGGTTATCGAACAAAACATGAACGGCATCGATGGCCTGATGTATATGGCCTCGAGCAGTGACTCGTCCGGTACTTTAACCCTGACGCTGACCTTCCAGTCCGGTACCAACGCCGATATCGCGCAGGTACAGGTACAGAACAAGCTGCAGCTGGCGATGCCACTGCTGCCGCAGGAAGTACAGCAGCAAGGTATTCAGGTTAAAAAATCCTCCAGCAGCTTCCTGATGGTAGCGGGCTTTGTCAGTGATGACGGCAGCATGACGCAGAATGATATCTCTGACTATGTTGCTTCAAACATCAAAGACCCGATCAGCCGTACGCCTGGCGTCGGTGATACGCAGGTGTTTGGTGCGCAGTACGCGATGCGCATCTGGCTCGACCCGCACAAACTGAACAACTACCAGCTGACGCCGGTCGATGTCATCAGTGCGTTGGGCACCCAGAACACCCAGGTCGCCGCCGGTCAGTTAGGGGGTACACCGCCCGTGCCTGGCCAGCAGTTGAACGCCTCGATCATTGCGCAGACCCGTCTGACCAATACCGAAGAGTTCGGCAACATCATGCTAAAAGTGAACCAGGATGGCTCACAGGTGCGCTTGCGTGACGTGGCGAAGATTGAACTCGGTGGTGAAAACTACGAGATCATCGCCCGCTACAACGGCAAACCGGCTTCGGGTATCGGTGTGAAACTGGCAACCGGTGCGAATGCATTGGATACCGCCAAAGCGGTGAAAGATGAGCTGGCCAAACTGCAGCCGTTCTTCCCGGCTGGCATGAAAACCGTTTACCCGTACGACACCACGCCGTTCGTGAAGATCTCGATCTTCGAAGTGGTGAAAACGCTGTTTGAAGCGATCGTGCTGGTGTTCCTGGTGATGTACCTGTTCCTGCAGAACTTCCGCGCCACGCTGATTCCGACCATTGCGGTGCCGGTGGTGCTGTTGGGTACGTTTGCGATTATCAGTGCCTTTGGTTACTCGATAAACACTCTGACGATGTTCGGGATGGTACTCGCCATCGGCCTGTTGGTGGATGACGCCATCGTGGTGGTAGAGAACGTTGAGCGTGTGATGGCGGAAGAAGGTTTACCGCCGAAAGAAGCGACGAAACGTTCGATGGAGCAGATTCAGGGTGCGCTGGTGGGTATTGCCCTGGTGCTGTCCGCAGTATTTATCCCGATGGCCTTCTTCGGCGGCTCGACCGGGGTTATTTATCGTCAGTTCTCGATCACCATCGTTTCCGCAATGGCACTGTCAGTACTGGTGGCGTTGATTCTGACGCCGGCACTCTGTGCCACCATGCTGAAACCGATCAAGAAAGGCGATCACGGTAAAACCACTGGCTTCTTCGGCTGGTTCAACCGCCTGTTCGACAAGAGCACCAACCACTACGTGGATAGCGTGGGTCACATCGTGCGTAGCACCGGTCGTTATCTGGTGATCTACCTGGTGATCGTGGTCGGCATGGCGTATCTGTTCCTGAAACTGCCTACCTCCTTCCTGCCGGAAGAGGATCAGGGTCTGTTACTGGCGCAGGCGCAGTTGCCAGCCGGTGCAACCCAGGAACGTACGCAGAAAGTGCTGGATCAGGTGACCGATTACTTCCTGAACAAAGAGAAAGACAGCGTTAACTCGGTATTTACCGTTAACGGCTTTGGCTTTGCGGGTCGTGGTCAGAACACCGGTATTGCCTTCGTCAGCCTGAAACCGTGGGATGAGCGTGGCGATGCCAGCCTGAA
>NZ_DAMDQC010000209.1:0-6204 GCF_032082325.1 Pantoea sp. CTOTU50773
GGCGATTGTGGTGGGTGTACTGCTGATCTTTATGGTCGTACGCAGCGGCATCATTATTGCACTCTCGCTTGCGCTGAACGTGCTGGGCACCCTGCTAATCATGTATTTGTGGGGCATTGAGCTACAGCGTATTTCGCTGGGAGCGCTGATTATCGCCCTCAGTATGCTGGTGGATAACGCGATTGTGATCGTCGAAGGGGTACTGATTGCGCGTCAGCAAGGCTCATCGCGCACCTCGGCGATCAACTTTGTTATCCGGCGTTCGGCCTTCCCGCTGTTAGGGGCCACGATTATCGCGATACTGGCGTTTGCACCGATTGGGTTGTCGCAGGATTCCACCGGTGAGTACTGCAAATCGCTGTTCCAGGTGTTGCTGATATCGCTGATGTTGAGCTGGTTCTCAGCGCTCACCATCACGCCGGTGTTGATCAAATGGTGGCTGTTTAAAACGAGTAGCACGGCAACACCCGCCGCTGAAGCCTCGCCCTATGATGGCGGTTTTTATCGACTCTACCAACGCACGCTCAACGCGCTGCTACAGCAGAAAACCCTCACGCTTTCAGTGATGGCCGTTCTGCTGGCACTGGCGATTTGGGGTTTTGGTGGCGTGCGGCAAAACTTCTTCCCCTCGTCTAATACGCCGATCTTCTTTGTCGATTTGTGGTTGCCATACGGCACGGACATCAAAGCCACCGAGCAAATGGCCAGCGATATTGAAAAGTCGATCACCGGGCAGCAAGGCGTGGTGTCTACGGTCACCACCGTCGGCCAGGGCAGCATGCGCTTTATCCTCACTTACAATGGACAGCGCCAATACAGCAACTATGCGCAAATCATGGTGCGCATGGACGATCAGCGCAATATCGCCGCGCTGTCACGCCGTGTGGATAACTATATTGCCCACCAGTATCCGCAGGTGAATGCCAGCAACAAACGGGTGATGTTTGGTCCTTCCGGCGGCAGCGCCATTGAAGTACGCATCAAAGGCCTCGATCCCGACCGCATGCGACTGATTGCCAGTGAAGTGGGTGATATCCTCGCGCAGGATCCCGCCACCGACAGCGTGCGCAATGACTGGCAAAACCGCAGCAAGGTTATCCGTCCACAGTTTAATCCGGCGCTGGGCCGCGAGCTGGGGGTGGATAAACAGGAAATCGATAACGCGCTGCAAATGAATTTCACCGGCAGCCGCGTGGGCTTATATCGTGAAGGTGCAGATTTGCTGCCGGTGGTGGTGCGTCCGCCCGCCAGTGAACGCCAGGATGCCAATCATCTGAACAACGTGCTGGTGTGGAGCCAAAGCCAGCAGCACTATATTCCACTCAGCAATGTGGTGAGTGGCTTCAATCTCGAATGGGAAGATCCATTAATTCTGCGGCGCGATCGCAGTCGCGTGCTGACGGTGATGACCGATCCCAGCCCGCTCAGCAGCGATACCTCCGGTGATATTCTGTCACGCGTGCGGCCGCAAATTGATCAGCTCCCACTGCCGCACGGCTACAGCATTGAATGGGGCGGCGATGCCGAAAACTCCAGCGAAGCGCAGCAAGGCGTGTTCACCACGTTGCCGTTGGGCTATCTGGTGATGTTTGTCATTACCGTGCTGATGTTTAGCTCCGTAAAAAATGCCGTGGCAATCTGGCTCACGGTGCCATTGGCGCTAATCGGCGTGACGCCGGGCTTTTTGCTCACCGGTATTCCGTTTGGCTTTATGGCACTGATCGGCTTGCTGAGCCTGAGCGGCATGCTGATCCGCAATGGCATTGTGTTGGTGGAAGAGATTGAACAGCAAAAACAGGACAAAACGCAGCACGACGCGATTCTGTATGCCGCCACGTCGCGCTTGCGCCCCATCCTGCTGACCGCGTTCACCACAGTGTTAGGCCTGGCACCGCTGCTGCGCGATGTGTTTTTCCAGAGCATGGCGGTGGTGATTATGTTTGGACTGGGCTTCGCAACGATACTGACGCTGCTGGTTCTGCCGGTGATTTATGCCTGCTTCCACCGCGCTGAGAAAGCGACGTCAACATGAACGCCACCGGGCTGAATGTCATTAAGACACTCGGCTGCATGGCGGCAGTGACCTTTTTTACGTTGTATAACACCTGGGATCGCTACGATTATGATTACCACTGGATTCTGGCGTTCCTGACGTTTATCTCCACCATCGCCACCCCACTGTTTTTTGTGGTGGCGGGCATTATGGATAGCCACGCCGAGCAGGATTTACGCTGGCAGCTCAACAAGATACGCAATGTGGTGATCGTGTTTCTGTTCTGGATGACGATTTACTATCTCTGGGAACCTTACCAGCGCGGCTATCTGATTCAGCCGTGGTTTGTGTTCTCGTTTATCGTGATCTACAGCTTCAATCCGCTGCTCAGCTGGCTCAGCCTTCATCGCCTGGCGTTTTGCGCGCTGGTCGGCGCCCTGTTGCTGTTTTCCTATGGCTACGATTTGCTGTCGGTGCTCTATCCCGAGGTGCGGGTGCTCAGTCTCGCGCCGCAATACCGTATCTGGACCTGGTTACTGTTTTACCTCACCGGCCAGCTATTGTGTGAACCGGTGATTGCCGACTGGCTGAGTCGGAGAAGAGTCGCCCTTATCGCTACCTGCGCCCTGCCGTTTATTTATCTGTTCACCTGGTTGTACGAGCAGCACTTCTTCTTCGCGCTGTTTAAAGCCGAACGCAATGCTTTCCTCCTCACCGGCTCACAAATCTACCTGCTGGTGGTCGCACTGGTGTTAGCCGCCAGCGGCGTGCGCTTTCGCCGCCATGTCGCCCTCAAAGAGACGCTGCTGGCCACCGTGAGTAAAACCATGACCGGGGTGTACATCATGCACTACTCGGTGTTTCATATCGTCACCGCGTTGATCCCGATTAACTCGCTGGCCACTAAACTCACGCTGATTGTGCTGACCTTTGTGCTCTCAGTTTTGCTGGCCCGACTGATTCTTGCCAACGGGCTGCTGAAAAAAGTCATCACTCTTTAAGGCACTGTTGCAGATCCGACTGCTGGCCGCAGGCAATCCGTCCATTAATTTGCGCCATCATATAAGTGAAAAACGGATTGGAGGTATTACGCATCAGCGTATCGAGCCCCACGGTGAGGCTGGAAGTTTCTCCGCGTAGTGAAATGGTGCCGAGGCTGATGCCATAACGATTTTTCTCGGTGGGTTCGCGACCATACAGCGAATCGGTGAGAGGGAATGGGACAGCGATATGCGACAAGGAATACATATCCTGCGGCCACGCCAGATGCAGCGGACGCGTCACTTCGTTGGTTTGATCGGCATGCGTGATGCGGGCAACCACCTCATAAGTGGTGGGCGACGCGTTAGTGATCACCGTTGTGGCGTAATGACGCGGCGCGGCAGGCAGTAAGTCGTTGACCGCTGAATACAGTGCAGGCCGGAACAGCGCGCGCAAATTGGCTGCCTGATTAATATCGAAAATCATTAACTGGCTGCCGTTGTCCGGTAAATAGCGATACAGCGCATTGACCACTGCTCGAGTGCTGACCGTAGAATCGAGGATCGACTGGAAAGTCAGTACCGGTGGTAAGCCACGTATTTCGCCATCGCGTGCGAGTTGAACAATCTGTTCCTGCAACGCCTGGGTTAACAGCCAGGACTGGCGAGCCGCCCGCACCGGGAATGAATTGTATTTAAACGGGTTGTATTCCGGCACGATATTCAGCCACGCCGCTTTAGCAAACACCGGGAACACCGCTGGCCATCCCGCTAACCCCGCAAAACGGGCGTATGCCGTCACACCAATCATCGGTGACAACAACACCACCTGTTGTGGTTTGCGCAGATTTTGATTCTGCTGAGAATCGAGCACATATTTCATCGCCAGCGCGCCGCCGTTGGAGTAGCCCACCAGATGCAACGGGACCTGGGTTCCCGCTATCCGGGTGGCTTCACGCACGGCCAGACGCGTCGCGGCCAGCCACATTTTCCAGTCAACTTTGGTTAACGATCCCGGCGCGGTGCCATGGCCGGGCAGCCTGGGTACTACCGCAACATAGCCTTGTTGCTGATAGGCCTGTGCCAGATAACGCATGCTGTAAGGTGAATCCGTTAAACCGTGCAACAGCACCACCGCGCCTTTAATTTCACCAGCGGGTTTGAGTACAAACGAACGGTTCCAGTCGGTGGCAAATCCTGCCGGATAGACCGGGCTTTGCGCATAATAGCGGTTAAGCGAGGTTTTCTCTTCAACGCTAAGTTGATCCGTGACGTTGTGTTTCATCTGCTTGAAGATCACATTTTCCTGCGCCAGATAATCGTCGAAGGTAGCGTGATCTATTTGCTCCACCGTCATTTCATCAGCCGCCCAGGTGTGCCAGCGATGCAGCGGCGGCCCCTGCTCAGACTGATATCCACGAATTAGCAAAAACATGATCAGCAAAGAAACCACGCCCAGGGCGATTATCTTCAGCCACTTAAGCACGGGAGAACGCTGCACCCTGTCAGAAACCATAGCGGAACCAGGCAAACAGCACGTTGCCGTTGTTGTAGCTACCCGGAATATAGGTGAACTGCACGTTAAGATTTTTATAACCTGCGGAGAACAGCGGCAGGACAATCGGCAGTGGCACATAGTTGGCAAAATCATCACGCGCGGTGATGCCAGCGGTTAACCCTAGCCCTAAGCGTACATCGCGTGCCTCATCGAGATACCAGCCTTTCTCCCAGCCGTAACCGATAATCGGCTGCCACATGTTGTGCGAATCCTTAAACGCCATCGCATACAGCGCGCTCCAGTCACCGTCCTCGTTGTAGCGCGACACACCAAAACCCCCGCCCCACGGCGATTCGTTGTAGTTGTCGGTTTTGTCTTTGTCGTAGGCGAAACGCGCATGCCAGCTGATAAACGGTAGGTAGATATCGTAATACTGAGGCTGTTCCCAGGTTTGCGAGACATCCTGCTTCAGCCATTCCCAGCCATCACTCAATGTGCCCGCCGCCAGAGCCGGGAAGGTCAGAACACTCAACGAGATGCACAACGCCACCAGAAAATTACGCATGGGTTATCCTTCTGCAAAAGCACCGATGATAGTGAGCAAGGGAAACATCCAGCATGATCTGTGTGCCCATACCGGGCAGACCATCAGGGAATATTATAGTTGTTGAGTCGGGGTTGAGGTGCTGCGCAAAGCATACTGTTGCGTGGCACATTCCATAAGAACGAGGTCGATTTGACTGGCGATGAAGACTTGCGCAAACTATGCTCTTTTGTATTAACAGTTAATACACGGTGAGTTCAATGAGAAAAATAACGTCGGTTAGCGTGGGTGAACAACTCGATAACTTCATCTCGCGCATGGTTGATTCAGGGCGATATGGATCAGCCAGTGAAGTGATGCGTTCGGCTTTACGCCTGCTGGAACAACAGGAATTACATGATCAAGTTGTCCGAAATGCCGTAGTTGATGGGTTGGAAAGTGGCGAAAGCCCGCGTTCACTGCGTGAAATCGCTGCTGAAAGGAAGAAGCTTAATCGTGTATAAACTGTCCGAACTTGCCGATAGTGACTTTGCCAATATCTATGATTATACCTTGCTCAAATTTGGTGAAGCCCAAGCCGATCGCTACACCGATGCATTGGATGAGTTCCTTGAAACATTGTCAAAGATGCCTGAGATGGGACAGGATTACCCGCGCGTGCAGGATGTGAAACGTATTGTTTTCCAGTCACATACCATTTTTTATACTGCCAATCCTTCCGGAATATTTATTGCCCGAATTTTACATCAACAGATGGATACGGCTCGTCACCTACCCGACTTTTAATTCCACACTCAGCACCCTATCGCGCCCAAAATCTTCCTCAACAACGCTTTTTTTACCTTTTCCAATCACCCCATCTTGATAACGATAACGATTTTCATTCAAATACAGCCTGCCACTCTTTTTTGTGCAGCACTGTGCGGTTGTTGGGAAGCTATCTTGCCAGCGTTACTATACGGAACTGTTCCGATATTTAAGCGGTAAACTGCGAGCTAAGCATCTCGCGAAAGAACTGACTCAGAAAACATTTAGCCGCGAGCATGGGAATTTCAACCAATATGTTTGCTGGCACCGCAATGCGCCAAAGCAATGGGCGCCAATCTACTAAGTCATTAACTGTGCGCCGCCGCGTTGATGGGAGGATTGTTGATGGTGCTTGCCGACTGGTTGGGGCGCAACATCGCCT
>NZ_DAMDQC010000210.1:0-6138 GCF_032082325.1 Pantoea sp. CTOTU50773
TTTCCAGTTGCAGGCACAAGGCTGCCTGCTCAGGCGTCTGCAACGGAGAAGAATCGGGCAGTACTGTCTCAATACTCACTTCCCGGGGGCGGGTCCGTGCTGCAAGTACAATCGCCAGACTAAGCAAAGGCAGCATTAAACTTTGCAGTATCGCGATGATTTGCGGCACAAGCTTGCCCTGATGCAAAGTGAACTCGAGCGCCACCAGCAAATCTGTCATACCAGAGAAGCAAAGATAAACACCGGCGGTAAGAGCCATTCTTGCCGCCAGCCCGACTTCACCAATGCGCGCATCGCTAAATCGATCCCCACCGCCTAAGCCCATAAGAATCAATGTCGCCCCGTATCCGATATAAAGCACAAATAGCGCGCTATCAATGGCTTCTGGCCAGCACTGCATAATGATGATGGCCAGCGCGGGCGGGACGATTTTCCAGCGTGAATATTGATGAGTCGTATGCGGGCTGAAACAGTGCCAGGCCAGCGCCGGGATTAGCGTTGCTAATAACACGCGCAAAGCCATGAGTGGTGTTGACGGCCAGATCCAACGTAATGCTCCCACCGCCAGTAACAGTGAGCAGACGACCAGAAATAGCAGCGTGGTTTGGTGGCGTTGCTTATCGTTCGCCGCTAAGGTCACGATTAAAATTAGCAGCACCATTAGCGTAACCAGCGGAACCGGAATTGAAGGCATGCAGTAAGAATCCATTCTTGACAATAAGCCGCTATATTACCAGGTTCATGCACTGAAGTGGCGGGAGTTTCTTCGATGGCCGTTACTAAGGCGTCATCAGATCGAAACGATTATCCTCACCGGAATCGATGCTAAACGGTTCCTGAATTTGCAGCGTAATCCAGTTGGAGGTCACCCGACTGCCCTTGCTGTCTTCCAGTGTCACAGACAGACGATAGCTGTTGGTGGCGTCCGATGCGCTATTCCATGCGGGCATGATGATGCTCCAGCCTTGCGGATCATTCGGATTAGCGCCCGGCGTGAGGCTTAACGCCTGGGTATCGCCCTGCCACGTCACCCTGGTTATCGGATTCGCATTACGGATTTGCAATTTCAGCGGCAGGCTTTCGCCGCCGTTTAATTGCCATGGCGGTGTGGCGAGGAATACCGATAAGGTTTTGCGCTGACGATACTCCACCACCGGCGTATTGTTGCGCGTCACCATGTCGTAACGGCTGCCGCGCAGCGAACGCGCTTCGGCCACGTTATCGGCACTCAACTGCTGGCTCAACGGCACGCCGAAACGATAGTTAAGATGTAAACCCAGCTGATCCTGACTTTCACCTTCATTACTGGTTTTGTGGCTGGCAGAAAATGTCACCAGCGGCACCGGCGTGTAGGACACACCAAAGGTCAACGCCGAAGGATTGTGATAGGTATTGCCGCTGTTAAACAGATCCACATCATTGCCCAGATACTGCTCCCAACTCACCGACATACCAAGCTGGCGATAAAACGGCAGGTAGCCCTGAGTGGTGAAATCGTAGCCGCGTGCTAAACGCTGCTGCTGAAAGGGATCGCGGTTTTGCCAGCCCGACAGCGGTGTATAGTAGTTAGCCGAGAAGCGCAGGTAATCGCCCCAGGCTTCTGTGCCCACTGAAGCACGCTGCAATCCGCTGTTGAACATGCGATCGACAAAACCGTTGTAACCAAGCAGCCATTTGCCCGCCGTCCAACGTTGTCCTAAGCCGATATTGCCCACCAGCCCATCATCCGTTTGGTGGAAGCCCACCTCACTAAAGGTCAGATATTGATAGCGATCGGCCCACGGCGTTAGCAGAGAGGCGCCACTGCCGGTGAAGTTACCATCCATATCAACGTTAAAATCGATCTGCGCTTTACCATAAGGCGATAGCAGAGATTGGCCCTCATCTACCACGCGGTTTGCCACCTCATCGCGGAAATGGTTAAACGCCCAGATACCCGCCTGATGACCAAAAGTGTTGTCACTGGTGCTGTCCTGACTGGCTTCACCAATGCTCTTAGCGATGGTCGCCAGATTTTTGCTGAAAGCCGCATTTTCATCTTCATAGCCGAGTGCAGGCAGATCGCTGGCCATTTTCTGGAAGCGTTCGGGATCGCTAAAAGGCGCATCAGCGACATGCGTGTCAGTGACCAGCGCCAGAGCAGGCGCGGTGAAAAGCAGCCCCGTTGCAGCGGGCAACATACGCAGTGATTTGAAAGCAGAGAAAACAGATGTCATAGCAAAAACAGGCTTTTATCCAGTTTAGAATTTGAAGTGGCTCACAAAACTGTACTGGAATACCCTAACACATTCTGCCGATTTTGCAGAAAAGGCCGGGCTGAATTAGGACATTGCCTGATTAGCAAAAGGCATCATCTTATCTTGATAGCCACATCGCTCCACAGAGCGCCCTGCGTAAAGCCCCGCAAGACGCTCACGGCTGCTGCGATTAGGAGAAGATCAACCCGCCATCCACATTGATGGTTTGGCCGGTGATGTAGCGCGCATCATCCGACGCGAGAAACGCCACCAACCCGGCGACATCTTGCGGCTGTCCGGCGCGTTTCAGCGGAATATTTTCCACCCACTCCGCCATCAACTCGCCTTTGCCATACTGCTTTTTATCGCTGCTAAGGATTTCTCCCCACACGCGATCGTTGTAATCCCACATCTCACTTTCGATGATACCCGGACAGAAAGCATTCACGGTGATGTGCGACGGCGCCAGTTCCAGTGCCAGGCTCTGAGTAATGCCGATAACACCCATTTTACTGGCCGCATAGTGTGGCGTGTAAATAAAGCCTTGTCGCCCCTGCCCGGATGAGGTGTTGATCAGGCTGCCGCTGCCCTGCTTCACCATGTACTTTGCCGCCTCACGGCAACACAGCCACACGGCCGTGGTGTTGACCGCCAGGATTTTTTCAAAGTCGCTCTTTGGCATTGAATCAAAGCGATCAATAGTGATCACTCCGGCATTCTGAATCGAGACATCAATGGTGCCAAAGCGCTCCGCCGCCTGCTGGTAAAGCTGCTGCACTTCGGCTTCATTGGTCACATCCACCTGCAGCGCCAGAATCTCGCTGCCGTACTGTTCTTCCAGCGCCCGCGCCGTGGTGAATACCCGGTCCGAGTTGGACACCATTACCAGCTGTGCGCCATCGCGCGCAAATCGTGCGGCAATACCCGCTCCAATCCCGCGGCATGCGCCGGTAATCACCACCGTTTTTCCACTAAAATCGCGTGTCATATTGCCTCCTGTTATCCGTGCGTTGCTTCAGGCAGGGCGGCCGATTGCTGCTTTTTTTCATGTCTGCGCAGCAGCACCACCTTACTTTGTAATTTTTGCTGGAACTGGTCGATCACCACGGCGGTGACGATCACCAGCCCTTTAATCACCATTTGCCAGAAATCGCTGACGCCCATCATCACCATGCCATCGGCGAGGAATACGATGACAAAGGCACCGATAATAGAACCCGATACACGCCCGCGCCCTCCTGCTAACGCCGTTCCGCCCAATACGGTTGCACCGATAGCGTCCATCTCGAACATGTTGCCAGTCATCGGGTGCGCGGTTTGCAGTTGGGATGCGACGATCAATCCCACCAGCGCAGCACATAAACCGGAGAAGGCATAGACAAACACTTTGACCTTAATGATCGGCACACCGGCCAGGCGTGCCGCAGATTCATTGCCGCCGGTGGCATAGATATAGCGGCCCAGCGGGGTTTTACGTGTCAGATAGAGGCCGAGCAGCAGGAAGCCGATCATTAACCAGATTGGGATGTAGACGCCAAGCACACTGCCCGATCCCAGCAACGCGAAACCGGTATTACCCAATGCTGGCATCCCCACCAGATTGGCGTAGGTACTGCCATCGTTGAACAGCAGCGCGGCCCCACGAGCCACATACATCATGCCGAGGGTGCAGATAAAGGGTGCCACGCCCAGACGCGTCACCACGGTGCCGTTGATCAACCCCAGCACGATGCCGAACAGCGCCACCACCAGAATCACTTCCGGCACGTTAAAGAACAGCGTGTTGCCGCCCCACAGCGGCACACCATTGGTGAGCAACGCCCCCGCCACCATGCCGCAAATGCCCGCAACCGCACCGACCGACAGATCGATGCCACCCGTCAGGATCACTAGCGTCATACCAATCGCCAGCAGCCCGGTGATGGCAACATGCTGCGTCATGATCAGTAAGTTTGAAGTGGTCAGGAAATTAGGCACCATAAAGCTAAAAAAGCCGACCACGATCAGTAACGCGATAAAGGTTCGCGCTTTCAGCAAGTACATATAAAGCAGGTATTTCTGGTTCATTTATTGCTCTCCTGCGGGCTCAATCATGCGGTGTTGAGGCGCTAATCAGCGCTTCTCGCGTTGCCGCGCTGCGCGGTAAGTCGGCGGTAATACGGCCATCGGCCATCACCAAAATGCGATCGGCCAGTGCCATCACCTCGTCCAGTTCAGAAGAGGAGAACATCACCGCCAGACCTTGCTGTGCGAGATTGCCAATCAGGTGGTACACGTCCGTTTTGGCCCCCACATCGATCCCACGCGTGGGTTCATCCAGCAAAACCACTTGAGGGCCCGTCATCAGCGCTTTTCCCAGCACCACTTTCTGCTGGTTACCGCCGCTGAGTGAGGTAATCGGCAGTTCCGGATCGCTCACTTTGATGGCGAGATGACCAATCATTTCATCGACGCGACGCTGCTCTTTGTGGGGATTGAGTAAGCGCAGCGCACGGCGAAAACCGCGCAAGCTGAGATCGCTTAACGTCATGTTGGCGGTGATCGACATCAACTGCACCACGCCTTCGGTTTGTCGATCTTCCGGTACCAGCGCAATGCCTTTTTTCAGGCGCTGCTGGAAGTTGCGTTTATCCAGCACTTCGCCATTCAAACTGACGCTGCCAGACTGGCAGTGCATCATGCCAATCAGCCCTTTAAACAGCTCGGTGCGCCCCGCGCCCAGCAAACCGTAAATGCCGATCACTTCGCCCTTGCGCAGTGAGAACGACACATCATTAAGCTTATAGCCACCATTCTGATGCAGCGCCGTCAGGCCGTTGACGTGCAAAATCGTTTCGCCCTGTGCTGCGGGCTGATAGTCGAAGTGCTTTTTCTTGTCACCGACCATCTGTTCGATGATCCAGGGAACTGACGCATCACGCACTTCCCGCTCGCTGATAAAACAACCGTCACGGAAAATGGTGATGTGATCGCCAATTTCCATCAGCTCTTCCAGCCGATGCGAGATATAGATGATGGTCACACCACGCCGCTTCAGCTGGTCAATCACGTTGAACAACACTTTGACTTCAGACTGGCTCAGCGCACTGGTGGGTTCATCCATGATCAGCACACGCGTATCTTTGGACAGCGCTCGGGCGATCTCGACCAGTTGCTGATGGCCGATCCCCAGTTCGCCCAGTGGCGCATAAGGGTCAACATCCAGCTCCAGCCGCTCCAGTAATGATTTCGCCAGCGCATACTGATATTTTTCGTTGATCACACCGCGCTGGAAAAACTCGTTGGCGATAAAGATGTTGTCCATCACGTTCATGTTGGGGAACAGGTTAAGTTCCTGAAAGATGATGCTGATACCGTGCTTTTCCGCCTGATGAGTGGAGCTTAGCGACACCACTTCTCCGTCCAGCAGAATTTCACCGGATGAAGGCGTTTCCACGCCCGCCAGCATCTTCATCATGGTGGATTTACCGGCACCGTTTTCGCCAATCAGCACGTTCACTTTGTTGCGATAGACGCGGTAATTCACCTGATCGAGGGCAGTCACGCCGGGGTAAATACGTGACACATTACGGGTTTCGATGATCACGTCACTTTGAGGATTTTGCATACCCGCTCCTTACTGCCGCACGATGGCAGCAGGTGTGACATTCGGCACCTGCTCAGGCGTATCGAAGCTGCTAAACACGCCGGAAATTTGCACCTTATCGCCGACTTTGGGCTTGAAGGCGCTCATCATGTTGGCTGCCTGCTGATTAATGGCGCGGCTGTAGTCGCCAAACAGCACCTGATCGTTAAAGTCCTGATAGCTGGCCCCTTTATAGGCATCACGCAGCACCGTGCCAGGGAAAATCGGACCGACCTGCACGGTCACGTTATCGCCGGAAACATCTTTCACCGTCAT
>NZ_DAMDQC010000211.1:0-6121 GCF_032082325.1 Pantoea sp. CTOTU50773
GTCACATGGGTTAGTGCCCGGCGTGGTGCAGGTGCCGCCTAATGGCCAACCGATTGTGCTCATGGCCGATGCGCAAACTACCGGCGGTTATCCGCGTATCGCCTGTGTTATCGAAGCTGACCTGTATCAACTGGCGCAGATTCGACTTGGCGAACCGATTCACTTTATCCATTGCACTCTGGAAGAAGCGCTGCTGGCGAAGCAGCATCAACAGCGCTCCTTTGACCAAATTGCCTGGGGGCTTGCACATGAAGATTGATCTTAACGCTGACCTCGGCGAAGGCAGCGCCAGCGATCAGGAACTGCTGACGCTGGTGAGTTCGGCCAACATTGCCTGTGGTTTTCACGCTGGTGATGCGCAAACCATGCTGCAATCGGTGCGCTGGGCCAAAGCCTCGGGTGTGGCGATTGGTGCCCATCCCAGCTTCCCGGATCGCGAAAATTTTGGTCGCACCGCGATGCAGCTGCCACCGGAAACGGTGTATGCGCAGATGATCTATCAGATCGGCGCACTGAAGAGCATCGCCGAAAGTGAAGGTGAGCGTTTAGTGCATGTGAAGCCACACGGCATGCTGTACAACCAGGCCGCGGCGGACGCAACGCTCGCCGACGCGATTGCCCGCGCGGTGAAAGCGATCGATCCCGCATTGATTCTGGTCGGTCTGGCGGGCAGTGCTTCCATCAAGGCGGCTGCGCATCATGGCTTGCGCACGCGGGAAGAGGTGTTCGCCGACCGTGGCTATCTGGCAACCGGCGCACTGGTGCCGCGCAGCCAGCCAGGCGCGATGATTGAAGAAGCCGAGCAGGCGCTGGCGCAAACGCTCACTATGGTGCAGCAGCGTCAGGTGAAGAGTATCAGCGGGGAGTGGGTGCCGGTGAATGCAGAAACCGTGTGTCTGCATGGCGATGGTGCACACGCGCTGCAATTTGCGCGCACGTTGCGTGCGGCTTTTGCTAACCATCAAATTACTGTGACCAGCGCATAACAAATAACAACTCGCCCGATCTGTATCGGGCTTTTTATTTCTGATTAGGGGAAAAACATGGATAACGTGGTCAATCTCTGGCCGTTACTCGGCATTGCCGCCATCGTTCTGGGATTCGTGTTGCGCTTTAACCCGGTGCTGGTGGTGATTGTTGCCGGTTTTGTGACCGGCCTGACCGCGCATCTGCCGCTGGCCGATATTCTGGAGAAACTTGGTTCCGGCTTCCTGAACACCCGCAACCTGCCGCTGATTTTGCTGCTGCCGCTGGCCGTGATCGGTTTGCTGGAGCGCCACGGTTTGAAGGAGCGCGCACAAAGCTGGATCGCGCAGATCAAAACCGCGACGGCGGGCCGTTTGCTGATTGTCTATCTGTTCGTGCGTGAAATCACCGCCGCACTCGGTTTAACCAGTCTCGGAGGCCATCCACAGATGGTGCGTCCACTGCTGGCACCGATGGCAGAAGGCGCCACAGAAAACCGCTATGGTGAAGTGCCCGATGAAGTGCGCCATCGCTTGCGCGCCATGTCGGCAGCCACCGATAACGTCGGGCTGTTCTTTGGTGAAGATATCTTTGTCGCATTCGGCGCGATTATCTTCATGCACAACTTTATGCAGGAGTCGGCAGGCATTAGCACCGAGCCGCTGCATATCGCCTTGTGGGGTATTCCCACCGCACTCTGTGCCTTCCTGATCCATTCGGCGCGACTGGTGCGCCTTGACCGCCAGCTGGCGCGTGAATTGGGTGCCATTAATCAGCAGGCGTTGCACGCCAAAGGCGGGAAATAATGTTTCAGCAACAATATCTGATGTGGCTGGCAGGGGTGATCCTGCTGGTGGTCGCCGTTCTCTCCTGGCGTGATGCGGCTAACCCAAGACGCTTTACGACCGGTTTATTCTGGGCGCTGTATGGCCTGATGTTCCTGATTGGTGATGGTGCTTATCAACTAATGGGGCAGTGGGCAGGCGATGCCGCTGCGGGTAAACGCATGCTGCACATTGGCGTCGGCGTTGCGGTGGTGTTGATGGCGTTAATTGCCGGTTTCGGCGGCGTGCGCCTCGGCAGCTATCATCAGCGCAGCGATCAGCAGAAACGCGAAAGTGCACAGCGTCTGCGTAATAAGCTGTTTTTACCCGCGCTGGCGATTCCGGTGGTCACCGTGATTGGTGTGCTGGCGTTTAACAACATCCCGGGTTTGCAAGATGCTGTGTTTGGCCCGGGTAATCATTCAACGTTGGTGACCCTGTTCTCGATGATGGTCGGCTGCGTGCTGGGCTGGATCATCGCGCTGCAAATCACCCATGAAAAACCGCTGCAGTCGATGCAGGAAACTCGCCGCCTGCTGGATGCAGTGGGTTGGGCATTTATTCTGCCGCAAATTCTTGCCACGCTTGGTCTGTTATTCACCAGCGCGGGCGTCGGCACTGCGATTTCACATCTTACTGAACAGTATCTGGCAGTGGACAATCGCCTGATTGCGGTTGCGGTGTATGCGATTGGCATGGCGCTGCTGACCATGGTGATGGGTAATGCGTTTGCCGCCTTCCCGATAGTGACGGCTGGCATTGGGATTCCTATTCTGGTGCTGCAACACGGCGGCAATCCGGCGGTCATGGCGGCAATTGGCATGTTTTCTGGCTATTGCGGCACCTTGATGACGCCGATGGCGGCGAACTTCAACATCGTACCCGCGCGCTTACTGGAGTTGCCGGATCGAAACGGGGTGATCAAGGCTCAGGTGCCAACCGGTGTGCTACTGTTGGTGGTAAACGTATTCCTGCTCTACTTCCTGATGTTCTTATGAGGTCGCAATGAAAACGGTATTGATGACGGCGTTTGAGCCGTTCGGTGGCGAAACCATTAACCCTTCATGGGAAGCGGTGCGCAGTTTTGACGGTAAAGAGATTGCCGGAGCCCGAATTGTGGTGCGCCAGCTACCCGTGGTGTTTGCCACCTGCGGAAAGGTGCTAACGCAAGCGCTGGATGAGATTCAACCTGACCGAGTATTGTGCGTGGGCCAGGCCGGTGGGCGTGTTGATATCACCGTCGAACGTGTGGCGATCAACGTGGATGATGCGCGTATTCCCGACAACGATCAGCAGCAGCCGATCGACCAGCCCATCGTGATGGATGGACCTGCCGCCTATTTTTCCACCTTACCGATTAAAGCGATGGTTGCAGCACTGCGCGAAGTGGGTGTGCCGGCCTCGGTATCGCAAACGGCCGGGACATTTACCTGTAACCACGTGATGTACAGTCTGTTGCACTGGCTGAAGACCACCAACAGTCCGGCGCGCGGGGGCTTTATTCATATCCCCTATATGCCGGAACAGGCGGTGAACCATCCCGGCGTCGCCAGTATGGCGACGGCCAGCGTGATCCTGGCGCTGGAAACCTCGTTGCAGGTGATGCTGAGCACTGAAAATGACATCCGCGTGGTCGGTGGATCGACGCATTAACAGGAGACGTTATGCCTGAAGGACCGGAGATCCGCCGTGCGGCGGATCAACTGGCAGCGGCGATGGAAGGCAGGCCACTCACTGATGTGTGGTTTGCCTTTCCTGAACTGAAAACCTACGAACCGGCACTAATGGGTGAAACCATTACGGCTTTTGAAACACGTGGCAAAGCACTGCTGACGCATTTTTCGAATGGCTTAATTCTCTATAGCCATAATCAATTGTACGGCGTGTGGCGTGTGGTGCCGACCGGCACTGAACCCAACACTTCGCGGCAGTTGCGCGTGCGGCTGGCAAACGCCGAACAGACCATCCTGCTCTATAGCGCTTCGGATATTGAACTGCTCAATGCAGATACCGTCGGCGCACATCCCTTTCTGCAGCGCGTGGGGCCTGATGTGCTCGATGCCACTTTAACGGTGGCAGAGGTGCGTGAGCGGCTGCTATCGCCGCGTTTTCGTCGCCGTCAGTTCAGCGGATTGTTACTCGATCAGGCCTTTCTGGCGGGATTGGGTAACTACTTGCGTGTGGAGATTTTATGGCATGCCGGATTGCTGGCGTCGCATCGGGCGCAGGATCTCACTGAGGCACAGCTCAATGCATTAAGTGAGGCGATGCTGGCGGTGCCACGTTTGTCGTATCAGATGCGCGGCAGTATGAAGAAATACCATGCCGATGCGGCGTTTCGCTTTGAAGTGTTTCATCGCCAGGGCAAGAGATGTCGGCGCTGCGGCACGCTGATTGAGAAGGGCACGCTATCGTCGCGGCCATTTTACTGGTGCCCGGGATGTCAGTTTTGACGCCATAATGCGATCAATAAAAAAGCTGCCATCTCAATGAAATGGCAGCCTTTCTTTCACACTCATTTAGCTGTGGATTACTTTTTCAGCGCCGAGTTAAATGGACGCTCGGTGTAACCGGTGTACAGCTGACGTGGACGCGCAATCTTCATGCCTTCGTCGTGCATCTCTTTCCAGTGTGCAATCCAACCCACGGTACGCGCCATCGCGAAAATAACGGTAAACATGGAAGAAGGAATACCCATCGCTTTCAGAATAATGCCAGAGTAGAAATCGACGTTTGGATAGAGTTTACGCTCGATGAAGTACGGGTCGTTCAGCGCGATATGTTCCAGCTCCATCGCCACTTCCAGCAGGTCATCTTTCATACCCAACTCATTCAGCACTTCGTGACAGGTTTCACGCATCACGGTGGCGCGAGGGTCATAGTTTTTGTAAACACGGTGACCGAAGCCCATCAGACGGAACGAATCGTTTTTGTCTTTCGCGCGACGTACGAATTCTGGGATGTGCTCAACGGTGCTGATCTCTTCCAGCATACGCAGGGTAGCTTCGTTGGCGCCACCGTGTGCCGGTCCCCACAGTGAAGCGATACCCGCAGCGATACAGGCAAATGGGTTTGCACCAGAAGAACCGGCGGTACGCACGGTTGAGGTAGAGGCGTTCTGCTCATGATCAGCATGCAGAATCAGAATACGGTCCATGGCGCGTTCCAGCACCGGGTTCACTTTGTACTCTTCACACGGTGTGGCGAACATCATATGCAGGAAGTTGCCTGCGTAGGACAGGTCGTTACGTGGGTAAACGAACGGCTGGCCAATCGAATATTTGTAGCACATCGCTGCCATGGTCGGCATTTTGGACAGCAGGCGGAAGGCAGCGATTTCACGGTGACGTTCAATGTTGACGTCTAAGGAGTCGTGATAGAACGCCGCCAGGGCGCCAGTGACACCACACATGACCGCCATCGGATGCGAGTCGCGGCGGAAGCCATGGAACAGTCGGGTGATTTGCTCGTGGATCATGGTGTGGCGGGTAACGGTGGTGCGGAATTCTTCAAACTGGGCTTGGGTCGGAGCTTCGCCATTCAGCAGGATGTAACACACTTCGAGGTAGTTGGAGTGGGTTGCCAGTTCGGAAATCGGGAAGCCGCGGTGTAACAGAATGCCTTCATCACCATCAATAAAAGTGATTTTAGATTCGCATGACGCAGTAGAGGTGAAACCGGGATCGAAAGTGAACAGGCCGTGATTGCCAAGTGTGCGGACATCAACAACGTCTTGTCCCAGCGTACCTTGCATCACATCCAGTTCAACGGAAGCATTATCTTGTAGGGTTAGCGTCACTTTTTTATCTGTCATTTTTCGTCTCCATAGCGCCTTAGTAGGTAAGGATCTTAGACACCAGAATAGCCTTCATGTTGTATAAAACCACAATCTTCACAGTATCACTCTGCGGTAACGTTTGTCGTGCAGGGTTACAGGGAGATGTATTAGGGCCAGTCGTTGGCGTTCGGGCATGACATGCTGAACAGCGCGGATGTTAAAGATCCTATCACGACATAACTTCTTGGTAACCAATAACCTGATACTTTGTGTTGCTCGTAAAGGCAATGTTACATAACTTGAGCTTAGGGGAAAGTGTATCCCCATAACTTTTGTGCATCATAGGGCTTTAATGCGTTTGTTTGTAACTGAAATGTTGATCTTTTGTCAAATCAGATAATTAAAAATGTATGAATTGTGAAATTCGTGAGTCGGATCACTGTTCAGCCTAAATGTGACCAAAGAGATTGTAGGGGAATTGTAATCAGAATGTGATCCTCCTATACTGCCGCCAGGTCTCCGGAATACCCTGACACCAGGAGCCACCCAGCGT
>NZ_DAMDQC010000212.1:0-6120 GCF_032082325.1 Pantoea sp. CTOTU50773
AGGGGCCGCAGCCGGAAGAGGCGATCCGCGCGCTGCTGCAAAAAGTGCTGCCGCGTGAAGAAGAGATCAAAACCCATCAAGCGATGCAGCTGATGGAAGAAGGCAAACCGCTGGATGCGCTGCCGTTGCTGAAAGATGCCTGGGCGCTGAGCAACCAGAACAGTGAAATTGGTTTCCTCTTGGCAGAAGTGCTGATCACCCTGAGCCGCAGCGAAGAAGCAGAAGCGGTGCTGGCGGTGGTGCCATTGCAGGATCAGGACACCCGTTATCAAAGCCTGGTATCGCAAATCGATCTGCTGAAACAAGCTGCGGATACCCCTGAAATTCAGCAACTGCAGGAACAACTGGCAGCCGAGCCCGCGAATGCGGAACTGGCTGCTAAACTTGCATTACAGTTGCACCAGGTGGGCCGTAACGAAGAAGCGCTGGATCTGCTGTTCAGCTTCCTGAAGAGCGATCTCAGTGCCGGAGAAGGTCAGGTACGTAAGATGTTCCAGGAGATTTTGGCCGCGCTCGGCACGGGCGATGCTCTCGCCACACGCTATCGCCGCCAGCTGTACTCGCTGCTGTACTGATCGGTACCGCGCGTGCAACGGGGCGAACGACTCGGCCCGATAATCTGACAACCAGGAGGTTATATGTTGACTGTGATTCCCGTCATTATCGTGCTCGCACTCGTTACGGTATGGGCCGGTGTAAAAATTGTGCCACAAGGCTATCAGTGGACGGTGGAACGTTTTGGCCGTTACACCAAAACCCTGCCCCCCGGCCTGAGTTTAATTGTCCCGTTCATGGATCGTATTGGTCGCAAGATCAATATGATGGAACAAGTCCTCGATATCCCCTCGCAAGAAATCATCTCCAAAGATAACGCCAACGTCACCATTGATGCCGTGTGCTTTATTCAGGTGGTTGATCCTGCGCGCGCGGCCTATGAAGTCAGCAATCTTGAGCTGTCGATCCTCAATCTGACCATGACCAACATCCGTACTGTGCTCGGTAGCATGGAATTGGATGAGATGCTGTCGCAGCGCGATAACATCAATACCCGCTTACTGCATATCGTCGATGAAGCCACCAATCCGTGGGGCGTGAAGATCACCCGTATCGAAATTCGTGACGTGCGTCCACCGCAGGAATTAATCGCGGCAATGAATGCGCAGATGAAAGCCGAACGTACCAAGCGTGCTGACATCCTTACCGCAGAAGGCGTGCGCCAGGCGGCGATACTGCGTGCTGAAGGTGACAAGCAGTCGCAGATTCTGAAAGCCGAAGGGGAACGTACCTCCGCCTTCCTGCAGGCCGAAGCGCGTGAACGTCAGGCGCAGGCCGAAGCAAACGCCACGCGTGCCGTATCGGAAGCGATTGCCGCAGGCGATATTCAAGCGGTGAACTACTTTGTGGCGCAGAAATATACCGATGCGTTGCAGAAGATCGGTGAATCTCATAACAGCAAAGTGGTGATGATGCCGCTGGATGCCAGCAGTTTGCTGGGTTCTATTGCCGGGATCGGCGAATTGCTGAAGGAGAGCCGTCAGGAGCGTAAACCGTGATCCTGATGGAACTGATTGCCCATCCACACTGGTTCTGGCTGACGCTGGGCGGCCTGCTGCTGGCGGCTGAAATGCTTGGCACCAGCGGTTATCTGCTGTGGAGTGGATTAGCGGCGGTGCTGGTCGGCCTGATTGAATGGTTTTTCCCGTTCTCGTGGACGCACCAGGGCATTTTGTTCGCCGTGCTGACGCTGCTGTGCGTCTACTTCTGGTATCGCTGGATGCGCTACCGCGAGGTTGCTCAGCAGCCCAACACCCTGAATCAACGCGGATCGCAGATGATCGGTATGCACCTGACTCTGGATGCCACGCTCAAAGATGGTTTTGGTCATGTGCGTATTGGCGACAGCAGCTGGCGAGTGCAGGCGACAGAAGATTTGCCCGCAGGAACGCCAGTGATCGTCACCGGTGTGGTCGGTATCACGCTGCTGATTCAGCCGCGCTTCCCTTCGCCCTGATGGCGGCAGCCCGCCAGATGATTGATAATCGGGCACTCAGCACTGTCATCGCCAGGGCAGGCTTCAGCAAGTTCCAGCAGTCGCGCGCGCATCGCATGTAATTCTTCGATGTGCGCAGCGATTTCATCCGCCTTCTGCAAGGTGCGCGCTTTGACATCCGCGCTGTGGCGAGCGGGATCGTTGAACAGCGTCACCAGCTCGCGGCACTCGTCCAGCGTAAAGCCGACCTGACGCGCCTGACGCAGCAGATTCAGCTCATCGATATGGTGCGCGGCATAACTGCGATAGCCATTGTCACTGCGTAACGGCGGCGTCACCACGCCCTTCTCTTCATAAAAACGGATCGCCTTGCTGGTTAGCCCGGTTTTTTTTGCCACATCGCTGATGTTCATCTTTTGTCTTCACCTCATGACCGCTTGACCTTCCCCTGAATGGAAGGTTTAGGCTCTATAACTAATGCAAAGTTTGCAGACAGTCAAACCTCTCGTTTAAGGAGTTTAAGATGTCACACACACAATTACTGGCACTGGACGGTTTGTCCTGTGGCCACTGCGTCAAACGGGTGAAAGAAGCGCTGGAGCAACGCGACGATGTAGAACAAGCGGAAGTTACCCAGCAGGAAGCGCGCGTTACCGGTGCGGCCAGCGTTAGCGATCTGATTGCGACCGTTGAACAGGCCGGCTATCACGCGGCGGTGAAAGACAGCCCAAAGCCTGAGCCGTTGACAGCAACAGAGCCGCCGCCGGAGGCGCTGACAACGGTGTCGCAACCGGCAGAAGAAAACCTTCCTGTTCACCATTTGCTGATCGGCGGCATGAGCTGCGCCAGCTGTGTGAGCCGCGTGGAACAGGCGTTGCAGAAAGTGCCTGGTGTCAGTCAGGCCCGCGTCAACCTCGGAGAGCGCAGTGCGCTGGTGTTAGGCGATGCGCAAGCCGAGGCGCTGATTGGCGCAGTGGATCAGGCGGGCTATTCCGCTGAAGTGATCGACGATGAACAGACGCGCCGTGAACGCCAGCAGGTCAGCGCACAGCAGGCGATGCGCCGCTTTAGCTGGCAGGCGGCATTGGCGCTGCTGCTCGGCGTGCCCATGATGATCTGGGGCATGCTCGGCGACAACATGATGTTGAGTGACGCCAACCAAACGTTATGGCGCTCGCTCGGCGTGATCACTTTGCTGGTAATGGTGATCGCCGGCGGCCATTTCTATCGCAGTGCGTGGCGCAGCCTACAGCACGGCACCGCCACCATGGATACGCTGGTGGCCTTAGGCACTGGCGCCGCCTGGCTCTATTCGATGAGCGTGGCGCTGTGGCCAGAATTTTTCCCGATGCAGGCGCGACATCTCTATTTTGAAGCCAGCGTGATGATCGTCGGTTTGATTAACCTCGGCCATGCGCTGGAACAACGAGCACGCCAGCGGGCATCCAAAGCCCTCGAACGCCTGTTGGATCTCACCCCTGCTCAGGCGCGTGTGATCGGTGAACAGGGCGAAACGCTGATGCCGTTGAGCGAGGTCCAGCCCGGCATGCTGCTGAAGCTGGTCACCGGCGATCGCGTGCCGGTGGATGGCGAAGTCGACAGCGGCGAAGCCTGGTTTGATGAAGCAATGCTGACCGGTGAAGCGGTGCCACAGGCGAAACAGCCCGGCGATAAAGTCTATGCCGGGACACTGGTGCAGGATGGCACGCTGCGCTTCGTGGCACGCGCCACCGGCAACCACACCACGCTGGCGCGGATCATCAATCTGGTACGCCAGGCACAAAGCAGCAAACCGGACATTGGCCGACTGGCCGATCGCATCTCAGCGGTGTTTGTGCCGGTGGTGGTGGCAATTGCCCTGCTGGCGGGTCTGGTGTGGTATCTGGTCGGCCCGCAGCCGCAGTTGGCCTACACGCTGGTTATTGTCACCACGGTGCTGATTATCGCCTGCCCGTGCGCACTGGGACTGGCGACGCCAATGTCGGTGATTGCCGGCGTCGGTCGCGCGGCAGAACTGGGCGTGCTGGTGCGCGATGCTGATGCGCTGCAGCGTGCCAGCGAAGTCGATACCATCGTGTTGGATAAAACCGGCACGCTGACACGCGGCACCCCGCAGGTGAGCGATGTGCTGGTATATGGCGACTGGAATCGCCAGCAGGTGCTGATTGCTGCGGCACAACTGGAACAAGGCTCGAATCATCCGCTGGCGAAAGCGATTCTGGCGGCAGCACCCGATCTCAGCGATGAGCCGACTAAGCAATTTCGTACAATACGCGGCAAAGGCGTGAGCGCTAAAGTGGCGGGCAGAACGCTGCTGCTCGGCAATCAGGCACTGCTGGATGAACAACAGATTGATTACCGCGCCGCACAACAAGATATCGACCGTTTCGCCGCGCAAGGCACTACGCCAGTGCTGCTGGCCGATCATCGTCAGTTGCTCGGCCTGATCGCCCTGCGTGACAGCCTGCGCCCGGAAAGCACGGAGGCGTTACAGCGCCTGCACCAGTTGGGCTATCGGTTAATCATGCTGACCGGCGATCACCAAAAAACCGCGCAGGTGATTGCTGCCGAAGCCGGTATTGATGAAGTGATCGCGGGCGTGCTGCCCGAAGGCAAAGCGCAGGCGATTGCGCAGTTGCAGCAGCAGGGGCGCAAAGTGGTGATGGTCGGCGATGGCATCAACGATGCACCCGCGCTGGCGCAGGCCGATGTGGGGATTGCCATGGGTGGCGGCAGCGATGTGGCCGTCGAAACCGCTGCCATGACGTTGATGCGCAACGATTTGCACTGTGTTGCCGATGCGCTGGCGATGGCAGGCGCGACACTGCGTAATATGCGCCAGAACTTGCTCGGGGCTTTTGTCTATAACAGCCTGGGGATTCCGATTGCGGCGGGCGTGCTCTACCCGTTCACGGGTTTGCTGCTTAGCCCAATCGTGGCGGGCGCGGCGATGGCGCTGTCTTCGATTACCGTGGTGAGTAACGCGAATCGTTTGTTGCGCTTTAAGCCAGCAAAACGCTAATCGCCCTCTCTGCCCTGTTTTTCAGTGACTGAAATCGCTAGCATGGATTTTTGACTTCAAAAGGACAGGGCATGAGACGCAGTCTGTGGCACAGCTTCCAGCAGATGGCCGCCAGCCTCTTCCCGGCACGCTATACCTGGCCGGCAATGGATATCAAATTGGGCGATCGACGCCTGCATCTGGCGGGCAGTATTCATATGGGCACGCGCGATATGCAGCCGTTGCCAGCGGGCCTGTTACGCCAGTTGAGTCGCGCCGATGCGCTGATTGTCGAAGCGGATATTACCCAGGGTGCATCGCCCTTCACCCATGACGATGCCTGTACGCCGTTGGCGATGCGTCTGGATGCAGAGGTGTTGCAGCGACTGGATGTGCTGTGCGATGAGCTTTCGCTTTCCATGGCAGTGTTCGACACGCTGCCGTTCTGGCAAATCGCCTTGATGCTGCAGGCACAACAGGCGCAGCGTCTGGGGTTACGGCCGCAATATGGCATTGATTACCAACTGCTGATGGCGGCGAAATCGGCTAACAAGCGCATTATTGAACTGGAAGGCCCGGAAACCCAGATCGCACTGCTGAAGTCGCTACCGCAGGAGGGTTTATCGCTGTTACTGGACACGCTGGAGCATTGGCACACCAACGCCCGCTTGCTGCAAACCATGATCAGCTGGTGGCTGGATGCACCGCCCACGCAGCAACCGGTGGCCCTGCCGACCACCTTTAGCAGCGATCTCAATGACACGCTGATGCGCAATCGTAATCAGCACTGGCGCGAGTTATTGCAGGCGCTGCCGAAAGGCCGCTATGTGGTGGCTGTTGGTGCACTGCATCTGTATGGCGAGGATAACCTGCCAGGATTGTTGAAATCGTAACAAATGCCGTCACCGCAAGACCTTATGCATCCTCATGTCCTGAAAGCGATCAGATCGATGACGTGCGTCTCTCTGATTGTGCGGAAATGTGCTTTGCCGGATGCGCGGCGAAGGGTTGGCACAGCGGATGAGCAGTAAGGAGTTGAGCAGTTGAGCAGTTGAGCAGTTGAGCAGTTGAGCAGTTGAGCCGTTGAGCCGTTGAGCCGTTGAGCCGTTGAGCCGTTGAGCCGTTGAGC
>NZ_DAMDQC010000213.1:0-6066 GCF_032082325.1 Pantoea sp. CTOTU50773
GCGGCCAGCGATTTTACGGTTACATCTGTCATGCTGTTCCTTCCTGTTATTACGCGTCATCGCCGAACCAGCAGATATTACGTGCAGCCATAATCAGCGCACCGGCCTTCTCATCATCCAGCCCTTCAATATCTGTCAGATCGTCAACACCTTGCTCAGCGAGATCTTCCAGCGTGCAAACGCCTTTGGACGCCAGGCGATACGCCAGCGCACGATCCAGGCCCTCAAGATTCAGAAGATCCTCAGCGGGCTCCTGATTACCAAGGCTCTCTTCTTTCGCTAATGCCAGGGTGGTCAACGCATTTTTTGCTCGTTCACGCAGGGCTTCAATGGTCTCTTCGTCGAGGCCGTCGATTTCCAGCAACTCGTTGATTGGCACATAAGCCAATTCTTCCAGCGAAGAGAAGCCCTCTTCCACCAGTACGGTGGCGAACTCTTCGTCGATGTCGAGATGTTTAGTGAACATATCGATCGCTGCGTGGGCTTCAGCCTGATGCTTAGCCTGCAGATCATCGACGGTCATCACGTTCAGTTCCCAACCACTCAGTTGGGAAGCCAGACGCACGTTTTGGCCGTTACGGCCGATCGCCTGAGCCAGATTGCCGGCTTCAACAGCGATATCCATGGTGTGATTGTCTTCATCCACCACAATTGACGCCACATCGGCTGGCGCCATGGCGTTAATGACGAATTGTGCCGGGTTATCGTCCCACAGCACGATATCAATACGCTCGCCACCCAGCTCGCTTGATACAGCCTGGACACGCGCACCGCGCATACCCACACAAGCACCGACCGGATCAATACGTTTATCGTTGGTTTTCACCGCGATTTTAGCGCGTGAACCTGGATCGCGCGCTGCCGCTTTGATCTCGATAACTTCTTCACCGATTTCTGGCACCTCAATGCGGAACAGTTCGATCAGCATTTCTGGCTTAGAACGGGTGACGAACAGCTGTGCACCACGCGCTTCCGGACGAACAGCGTACAACACGCCGCGAATACGGTCGCCTGGGCGGAAGTTTTCACGTGGCAGCATATCTTCGCGTCCGATCACGGCTTCAGCATTGCTGCCCAGATCGAGTGAGATGCTGTCGCGGTTTACTTTCTTCACCACGCCGGTGATGATTTCACCTTCGTGTTGACGGAACTGATCAACCACCATCGCGCGCTCAGCCTCACGGACTTTCTGCACGATAACCTGTTTAGCGGTTTGGGTGGTGATACGGTCAAAGGTGACAGATTCGATCTGATCTTCAACGTATTCGCCCAGATTGAACGCTTCGTCTTCAAAGCGGGCCGCATCCAGCGTAATTTCACGAGTCGGCTGTGTTACTTCTTCCACAATCTGCCAGCGACGGAAAGTATCGAAATCACCGCTGCGACGGTCAATGCTGACGCGCACTTCGATCTCTTGCTCATACTTCTTTTTAGTCGCAGTGGCCAAAGCGCTCTCAAGCGCTTCGAAGATTTTCTCACGTGGCAGGGCTTTTTCGTTAGAAACGGCTTCTACTACAGCTAAGATCTCTTTGTTCATCCTGGTTAGCCTCAATCCGGACTTTTAAAAGTGGGGGACCAGGTTCGCTTTCTGAATATTACTCAGCGCGAACACCTCATCGTTACCCTCAACGGTTACCGTGATCATCTCACCTTCCACGGATTTGATGATCCCCTGCCATTTACGGCGGTTCTGTACGGCCATACGCAGTGTCAGGCTCACCTCATCACCGGCGAAACGTGCATAGTGTTCAGCAGTGAAAAGAGGACGCTCGAGACCTGGCGAGGAGACTTCAAGGTTGTAAGCCACCGTAATGGGATCTTCCACATCCATTACCGCGCTGACCTGGTGGCTAACATCGGCACAATCATCAACATTGATACCATTCTCACTATCAATATAGATGCGCAAAGTCGATGTGCGACCGCGAACGAATTCGATACCGACCAATTCGTAGCCAAGCGCTTCTACTGGAGCGGTGATCAAATCAGTCAATTTTTGCTCTAATGTGGACAAGCCCACCCCCAAGACATAAAAAAAGGGCCTATAGCCCAGTATTGCGATTCCTGATAACAAAAAACCCCGAAAATTCGGGGCTTTTTATCACTGGACCCTGTACGCCGCAGAGCGGCATCGGCACACAATCCAAAAGAATTTTTTTCAAAAAAACACTGAGGATGCGTCCGTCGATGCATACAGTATATTTGAAAAAGAACTCTAAGGGAAAGTGGTTGCGGGGGCCGGATTTGAACCGACGACCTTCGGGTTATGAGCCCGACGAGCTACCAGGCTGCTCCACCCCGCGTCCGAAAACGTGGCGAATAATACGCCGACCTTGCTAAAAAAGCAAGTTTTACTGAGATTTGGTACCGAGGACGGGACTTGAACCCGTAAGCCCTTTCGAGCACTACCACCTCAAGGTAGCGTGTCTACCAATTTCACCACCTCGGTACTGCACTGACTGCGACGTTATGTTGCCGCTAAAGCATTGACGATGTTACTGCGGGATATCATTGCCCGGGGTTGCCGGTTTAGCTGGCTGAGTCTGCTGTTCAGACTGAGCTGGCGCAGTGAGGTTTTCCCACTCGCTTCCTTTAGAAGACTTATTCGTGTTCAGATTGCCCAGAATCAAGCTGATGATGAAGAACAGGGTCGCCAGTACTGCAGTCATACGTGTCATGAAATTACCAGACCCGTTTGAACCGAACAGTGTACCAGAGGCGCCTGCACCGAATGAGGCTCCCATATCAGCGCCTTTGCCTTGCTGAAGCATGATCAGACCCACGAGGCCAATCGCAACAATAAGGAAAACAACTAACAGAGCTTCGTACATAATCAACCTGTTTCCTTGCGCGTTATCCGCACAGTTAAAGCTTCACCAATATTGACGGGGAGTATCGTCATCACCCATCAGAAGCGGGTGTGAATACTAACCAATGGGACATACCTCTGCAAGCGCAATTTTCACGAACCTTATTGATTGCGGAAAAAAGCGCCAGGATGGTGATTTAACAGGCGGAAAGTCGAAATCTCGCCGCCTGTTAACACGCTTAGACCGCTTTCACTGCATCAGCAATTTTATGCGCCAGCTCGGTGACTAACGCTTCATCTTCACCCTCGACCATCACGCGAATTAGCGGCTCAGTGCCCGATTTACGCAACAGCACACGACCGCGCCCTGCTAGCGTTTTCTCCACTTCAGCGCTGACAGCCTTAACGCTCTCGGATTCAAGGGGATCATGACTGCCGCTGAAGCGCACATTCACCAGAATCTGCGGCAGCATTTTCATGCCACTGCACAAATCATGCAGACTCATGTGATTACGCACGATAGCAGTAAGTACTTGCAAACTTGCCACGATACCGTCGCCAGTGCTGATTTTATCCAACAGAATGACATGCCCGGAGTTTTCAGCCCCCATGCGCCAGCCCTTCTCCTGCATTTTTTCCAGCACGTAGCGGTCACCCACTTTGGCACGTGTGAAAGGAATACCCAGCTGTTTCAACGCCAGTTCCAGCCCCATATTACTCATCAACGTACCCACCACCCCGCCGCGCAGTTGCCCCTGACGTAAGGCTTCACGTGCAATGATGTAGAGAATCTGGTCACCATCGACCTTCATGCCCAGATGATCCACCATCATGATGCGGTCACCATCGCCATCGTAAGCAAGGCCCAAATCTGCCTTCTCATCCAGCACGCGCTGCTGCAGCATGCGAAGATCGGTTGCACCGCACTCTTTGTTGATGTTCATGCCATCGGGCTGCACGCCAATCGCAATCACTTTGGCACCCAATTCACGCAGCACATTAGGGGCAATGTGATAGGTCGCACCGTTGGCGCAATCCACTACGATTTTCAGACCGTTGAGACTTAACTCGCTCGGGAATGTGCCTTTACAGAACTCGATATAGCGACCAGCAGCATCAACGATACGGCTGGCGCGCCCCAACTCAGCGGACTCAACGCAGGTCAGTGGCTTCTCTAACTCAAGCTCAATGGCCTCTTCCACTTCATCCGGCAATTTAGTGCCTTCCGCAGAGAAGAATTTGATGCCGTTATCGTCGAAGGGGTTATGCGATGCAGAGATCACGATACCGGCCTCTGCACGAAAGGTACGCGTCAGATAGGCAATCGCGGGGGTTGGCATAGGCCCGGTAAAGGCCGCCGACAAACCAGCAGCAGCCAGGCCCGCTTCCAGTGCCGATTCCAGCATGTAGCCAGATATACGCGTATCTTTACCAATTAATACCTTACGTGATCCAGAGCGCGCCAGAACCTTACCCGCAGCAAAACCCAGCTTTAGGACAAAATCAGGGGTAATCGGTGCTTCACCGACCTTGCCACGAATACCATCTGTACCGAAATATTTACGATTACTCATGCTTTATCCTTTTGCTCTCCGTGTCGCTTCAACAATACGCATCGCTTCGACAGTCTCTTTCACATCATGCACGCGAATAATTTGTGCGCCCTGCATAGCGGCAATCACCGCACAGCTCAGGCTGCCGGTCAGACGCTGCGTCGGACCGACATTTAACAGCTGGCCAATCATCGATTTGCGCGACATTCCGACCAATAGTGGTAAGCCAAAATGGTGGAAATGGCTGAGTTCAGCCAGCAGTTGATAATTGTGGTTGAGATTCTTACCGAAACCGAAGCCAGGGTCGAGCAACAGATTCTCTTTTTTAATGCCTGCCGCTTCGCAACGTGCAATCTGTGCCTGGAAGTAAGCGTCCACTTCACCCACGATATTCTGATATTCAGGTGCTTGCTGCATAGTGCGCGGTT
The DNA here is from genome assembly GCF_032082325.1 of Pantoea sp. CTOTU50773. Taxonomy (NCBI): domain Bacteria; kingdom Pseudomonadati; phylum Pseudomonadota; class Gammaproteobacteria; order Enterobacterales; family Erwiniaceae; genus Pantoea; species Pantoea sp. CTOTU50773. The sequence goes on from NZ_DAMDQC010000213.1 coordinate 4,791, forward strand.
CGCCCTGCATGTGCATCAGGCATACCGGCAGACCGGTCTCCGCTGCCGCTGCCAATGCACCCGGTTCTGACAGTGAACGAATATCATTAATGATGTGAGCACCCACTCGCGCCGATTCACGGATCACCTCTGGCTTTGAAGTATCAACAGAAATCCACACTTCAAAACGCTGGGCGATAGCTTCAACCACCGGAATCACGCGTGCTAACTCTTCATCTACGCTGACTTCATCGGCTCCTGGCCGCGTAGATTCCCCGCCGACATCGATGATGGTTGCGCCCGCATTCACCATCTCATTGGTATGGGTCAGCGCATCCACCAATGTGTTGTGTGTTCCGCCATCAGAGAAGGAGTCCGGCGTGACATTCAAAATACCCATCACATGGGGAAACGACAGATCGAGATGGGAATCACGGGCGAACAACTTCATGGCGGGAATCTCCTTGGGAATCACGGTATCACTGAATGTAAAAAACCCCGGACCGGCCGGGGTTTTTGCTGAGGTTTGTGGCCTCTTACTTGTCGAGCTGTTCTGACATGGTGTTGCCAGGATTTGGCGTACGCGGTTCATCAACCGGACGTGGCGCCTTTGGCGTCCCATTGTTGTCCGATGAACTGCTGCTGCCTGAATCATCCCAACCTGCTGGTGGGCGAACTTCACGACGAGCCATTAAGTCATCAATCTGTGGCGCATCAATGGTTTCATACTTCATCAGCGCGTCTTTCATCGCGTGAAGGATGTCCATGTTCTCACCCAGCAGAACACGAGCACGCTGGTAGTTGCTGTCGATCAGGTGTTTAACTTCCTGGTCGATGATGCGTGCTGTTTCATCTGACATGTGTTTCGCCTTAGCCACAGAGCGGCCGAGGAACACTTCGCCTTCTTCTTCAGCATACAGCAACGGACCTAACTTCTCGTTGAAGCCCCACTGCGTCACCATGTTTCGCGCCAGGTTAGTGGCGACTTTAATGTCGTTAGATGCACCGGTAGAAACGTGTTCTGCGCCGTAGATGATCTCTTCCGCCAGACGACCGCCATACAGCGTTGAGATCTGGCTTTCAAGTTTCTGGCGGCTGGCGCTAATCGCGTCACCTTCTGGCAAGAAGAAGGTCACACCCAGCGCACGTCCACGCGGGATAATTGTCACTTTATGCACCGGATCGTGTTCCGGTACCAGACGACCAATAATCGCATGGCCCGCTTCGTGGTAAGCGGTGGATTCTTTCTGCGCTTCCGTCATCACCATGGAGCGACGTTCCGCACCCATCATGATTT
>NZ_DAMDQC010000214.1:0-6017 GCF_032082325.1 Pantoea sp. CTOTU50773
AGGCACGTGCTGCGTGCTGATGTGAGCGCAGCGCCAGAGCATCTTGTTGTTCACGTGTGATGCCGTGGGTTTTCGCCATTTGTTCGGCGGTATCACCCATGCGTAAGCCGGTGGAATACTCTGCAACCGCAGGCGGCACCGGCAACAGATCGCGTGGGCGAAGACGGCGTAAGATTTGCAACTTTTTGCTGAAGGTTCGTGCTTTGTTGAGATCGACCAGCGCGCGCGCCAGCGTCTTGCTGACGCCAATGGGCAGTACTGATGAGGAGTCTGCACCGCCGGCAATACCCGCATCAATGGTACCCGCCATCAAGCTTTCCGCCACATTCGCCACCGCCTGAAAACTGGTGGCACAGGCACGACTGACGCTGTATGCATCAGTGTGCACGCTCAATCCGCTGCTCAGCACGATTTCGCGCGCAATATTGGGCGCTTCCGGCATTTGCACCACCTGGCCAAATACCAGTTGATCGATAACGTCGACCGGCAATTCGCTGCGCGCCATCAACTCTGACACCACCATGCGCCCCAACTCCAGCGCGGGAATGCCATGAAAATCACTCGCCTGACGGGCGAAAGGCGTGCGTAATCCATGGGTTATGGCGATTCGTTCGCCCTGACGCGTCAGCAGCGGCTGCGCTTTGCTCATTGCACTCACCTGTAATTTACGACCGTAGCATCATTGCCAAACAGGTCTGACCTGATCATCAGTGTTAACCAGGTGTTGCTAAGTCGCCAATAACAGAAGAAAAAAAGTGCGAGGGAAGACACGAAAAAGAGAAAACGCTGCCGGAAGGGCTTCCGGCAGCGACAGGATTAGCGTAAGCCGAGTTGAAAAATCAAGGTTTCGGCCTGGCAGGCAAAAGTGAAATCAACATTCAGGCGAAGCCCTGGCGCTTCTTCAACGAATTCTGCGTGAATCTCGCAAGGCTCGGATTCAACCTGACGCGCTTTGTCCGTCAGGTGCTTCAGCATCGCTTCAGCCGCATGACGATCGGCAAAAGCGCCAGACCAGCTCGCCGTGCAATCGGTATTGTCCATTACGGTGCCTACATCTACGCAGCAGCAAGCCGCCGTTTCCGTGGCACTGCATTTTTTAATGGCATCAGTCATTGTTTTCTCCTGACGATAAATCGACACAATCGGATCATTTTCTGACACAAAGTGTACGCCCCGCGCGGCCTGGCTTCTATCTCTCAGCGGCTAAGTGACGAATATCACACTAAAAATTGATCCAGAACAAATTTGACCGCTATGCTAGATGGGCATCGACAAGATTTTGTTAAGCAGATCTGATTTTATCGATCAAATCGGAAATATTTAAAAAACATTATTGCAACAAATACACAGGTCAGACCTATACTCGTCGCACTGGTCTGATATGTGCCTTTGTCATCAGTCCCTACAATCCGCCGTCCTTTGTTACGCGACGTAACAACGTTTAATAATAAATCTAGATGAGGTTGTGGTCATGAACCATAAGAACCTGTTTGCAAAGTCAGCTGTGGCAGCTGCATTGGCGCTTATCTCTTCCCATGTTTACGCCGCAGGCTTTCAACTTAATGAATTCTCAGCAATTGGTTTAGGTCGTGCTTATTCGGGTGAAGGTGCGATGGGCGATACCGCCGCATCTGCCAGTCGTAACCCGGCGACCATGGCATTGATGGATCGCCCTTCTTTCTCCATCGGTACCGTTTATATTGATCCAGAAGTGGATATCAGCGGCCAGAGCCCAACCGGCAACAGCCTGAATGCGAAAAACATCGCACCGAATCAGTGGATCCCTAACCTCCATTACGTTCATCCGATTAACGATCAGTGGTGGGTAGGCGCATCCGTCACCTCTAACTATGGTCTGGCGACAGAGTTCAATGACGGTTACACCGCGGGCGGTTACGGTGGTAAAACCGACCTGATGACCGGTAACTTTAACCTTAGCACCGCTTATCGTTTGAACGAGCACTTCAGCTTTGGTGTTGGCTTTGATGCAGTTTACGCTAAAGCAAAAATCGAACGTTATGCGGGTGAAGCCGGCGCTCGCGTCGGCATGCCAGCGGATACTCAGGTTGCCCACCTGAAAGGTGATGAATGGGGTTACGGCTGGAACGCTGGCATCCTTTATGAAGTGGATAAGAACAACCGCTTCGGCTTCACCTATCGTTCAGAAGTCAAAATTGACTTTGACGGCGATTACAAGAGCAGCATTCCCACCGCTTACAACGGTACACCGCAGGCAATTGCTTTAGGTCTGCCTTACGGCACCAGCGGCCAAACCATTCCGGGTTCACTCACGCTGAACCTGCCAGAGATGTGGGAAGTGTCGGGCTGGCATAAAGTGGCACCACAGTGGGCCGTACACTATAGCCTGACCTACACCAGCTGGAGCCAGTTCCAGGAGCTGAAGGCCACGGGCAGCAACGGTCAGACGCTGTTCTATAAAGATGAAGGCTTCAAGGATGCGTATCGCATCGCGCTGGGTACCACTTACTTCTACGACGATAACTGGACGTTCCGTACTGGTATCGCGTTTGATGACAGCCCGGTTCCTGCCGATAAACGCTCAATCTCAATTCCGGATCAGGACCGTCTGTGGTTGAGTGCCGGTGCTTCTTACGCCTTCAACGAAAATGCGTCAGTCGACCTTGGGATCTCTTACATGCACGGCCAGAAAGTCACGGTGAAAGAAGGCCCTTACACCTTTAACTCCGAAGGTAAAGCCTGGCTGTACGGCGCGAACTTTAACTACAAGTTCTGATGCTGAACACAGTGTGAAAAACGGCGACAGTGATGTCGCCGTTTTTTATTGCCGGCGCGACACCGGCCAGTGTTCTGCCAGAAAATCGATAAAACAACGTACGCGCGGTGATAAATAACGCCCTGGCCAAATGGCCGAAAAACCACTTTCGCGGATACAGCTTTCCGGCAGCACTTCAATCAACTCGCCCTGGTCCAGTAATTCCCGGACGACGAAATCCGGCACATAGCTGATCCCCATTCCGGCCAGCGTACTCTGCACCATGGCTTCAATGTTATTCACCGTCAGCTTTTTTACGGGTTGGAAATCCCCCGTCACCCGCAGATCGTCCAGCTCCCAATGTTGAATCAATCCCGTGGCGGGAAAGCGGAAAAGGATACAGTGGTGATCGATAAGATCAGCACTGGATGCTGGCCTGCCGTGCGCGGCAATATAGGCTGGGCTGGCACACAGCACAAAACGAAAAGGCCCCAACGCTCGCGCCTGTAAACGTGAATCCTGCATCTCGCCGCTGCGAATCGCGACGTCAAAACCTTCATCGATGACATTGACCAGCCGATCACTAAAATCACAATCCAATTCAACATCAGGATAGAGCTGACTAAATTGAGGCAACAGTGGCGTGATGAGTCGATATCCCACCACTGGCAGCGACACATGCAGTTTACCGCTCGGATGCGCCACCGTTTGAGTCATCTCGGCCTCAACATCACGCAGCTGTTCCAAAATGGGACGCGTGCGTGCCAATAGCAACGCACCTTCAACCGTCAGGCTCACGCTGCGCGTACTGCGGTTGAACAACCGCACGCCCAACTGTTGCTCAAGCCGGGCAACATTTTTCCCCACTGCCGAAGCAGAAATTCCCAGTTGCTGCGCCGCCTGCACAAAACTGAGCGTTTCAGCCGTGCGCACAAAGGAGGTTAATGCCGAAATACTGTCCATGATAAGAAACCTTTTGTCCGCAAAGTCTGGAGCCAAACCCCATTTATCCCCTTTTATATCCTCAATAATATGCGGCGTCATCTATCCCAACATTTGCGAGATAAACGATGGCAGAAATCAGTTCTCCCTCTTTGACAGGCGTCAGGATTAGCGCAACCCTGGCTATTTTGCTGGCGGCACTGTTACTCCCATTAAGTTTTACTGGCGGCGTGGTCACCACTCCCGCCATCAGCCACGCCTTACACGGTGGGCCGCTATCGCTGGCATGGTTAACTAACGGTTTTATGTTGACCTTCGGCAGCGGCTTGCTGGCGGCGGGTGTGGCGGCAGACAAACTGCGTTACAAGCGGGTGTTCATCGCAGGGCTGGCTCTTTTCTCCCTCAGCTCATTGCTGATTGCCCTAACAGACAGCACCTTTACCCTCGGTATTTATCGTGCATTACAGGGCATCGCCGCAGCACTTACGTTGGCCGGCGGAGCAACGGCACTGGCCCATCTTTATAGTGGACCGGCTCGCACGCGGGCATTTAGTTTGCTCGGCACACTATTTGGCGTCGGGCTGGCGTTTGGTCCACTGTTAATGGGCGTGATCACCGATGCATTCAGCTGGCGTTGGGTGTATGCGCTGCTGTCCACTCTGGCGGCCATCGTGGGTTTGGTGGGTCAGTTCAGTGTGGTGTCCGCGCCAGCAACACATTCCCCACCGGCAGATATTCGCGGCACGGCATTGTTTAGTCTCGCTCTCCTTGCGCTCACCACCACGCTGATCCTGTTACCCCAATATGGCGTATCGTCCTCAGCCGCGATCGTCGGCATTGTCGTGACGTTGCTGGCGGGTTGGCGCTTCATTCGCCATACGCAGCGTATCGCCCATCCCGTGTTTAGCCTGGCATTGCTACGTCAGCCGCACTTTGCTGGGGTGTTGCTGTTGCCTGTGGCCACCTGCTATTGCTATGTGGTTTTGCTGATCGTTATCCCACTTTTTTTAATGGGCGCACGTCATGTCAGCGAAATCCAAAGCGCAATTATTTTGCTGTCGCTGACGGCACCGATGCTGCTGTTCCCCAGCGTTGCGGCTGGATTAACGCGTTGGTTTGATGCGGGTAAAATTTCGGTAGCAGGCCTGTTGCTGGCCACGCTTGGATTGTTCGGCATGGGGTATGCCATCACCCTGAATGAGCTGACTCTACTTGCCTTTTCCATGGTCATCACTGGTGCGGGAGCCGCCTTGCCATGGGGATTAATGGATGGCCTCGCCGTCTCGGCGGTATCCATAGATCGCGCAGGCATGGCTGCGGATTGTTTAATACCGTGCGCGTGGCTGGAGAAGGCATTGCTTTGGCGATCGTCATGGCGATGCTGGCACTGCTCAATCGCTTTGGTCTACAGCAGCGCTTACCAGACGTGGATGTCGTCACGCGTGACAACGCTGCCGTGTGGTTATCCGGAAGTCATATTCATCAAGCACAGGAATTACTGCCGCAGATTTCCGCATCACTGCTCAGACTCAACGTGCAGCATGCGTATCAGATACTGCTTTATGGCCTGGCAGCCATCACATTCGGATGCGCAAATGCGGTGGGGATTTTGCTAAAGCAACCCGTCAAACGGGAATAAAACAATGGCGGCTGAGAAAGCCGCCATTCAATTTTACTGCGAATCGATGTCCTTCAAATCATCCTGAATCGCACTGGCGTTCGGATTCTCTTCCGGTTTTAACTTCCCGCCGTTGGCGAGGAAATCATTACGCTGGAAGTAGGCGTTGCGGATAAACGCATAGGGATCCTGCTGCTGTTTCAGGATGGCGTCGGAATCCAACAGCTGTGCACGTGTTTCCACACCTTCCAGTGTCCATTTACCAATCGACATCGGCCAGGTCAGCCAACTCAGTACCGGATAAAGCGTATCGACATAGTCGCCGCCATCCTGACGCACCGTGAAGCTGCCATAACCCGGAAGAACCACATAAGGACCGTAGCCCACACCGTAACGACCCAGCGTGCTACCGAAGTGGTGCGGGACTTCTCGCGCCAATTCAGGATTCGCTTTGCCCGCCACATCGATAAATCCGCCCAAGCCCAATACGGTATTGAGGAAGAAACGCGTGAAGTGGATTCCTGCCTGGCGCGGTTCACCCACCAGAATCGAGTTCAGCATGCTGGCCGGTTCGTCCAGGTTGCCGAGGAAGTTGCTCATACCACTGCGCGCAGGCACCGGCACGTAATCGCGCCAGGCAACCGCAACCGGGCGCACCACATAAGGATCCAGCACGTTCATGTTGAAGTTAAACATGGTGCGGTTAAAGCCTTCGAGCGGATC
>NZ_DAMDQC010000215.1:0-5963 GCF_032082325.1 Pantoea sp. CTOTU50773
GCGATTGGATGGCGGCGAATAACCAGCAGCCTCTGGCACCTTTGCTCTTGGCCACGGCCGATGCTCAGCAACGGCAGGCAATCCAGCAGCAATATGGCGCAGCACGCAGCAGCGAAGCGGTTGAGCACATGTTTGCCGCCGTCACCCGTGAGCTGAAATCACGGGGCTGGCAGCGCTTTATCGTCGCCGGGGGCGAAACCTCTGGCGTGGTGGCACAAAGCCTGGGCGTAACGGCCTTCCACATCGGCCCGATGATCTCCCCTGGCGTGCCGTGGGTGCGTGACATCCAGCAGCCGCTGTCGCTGGCCCTGAAGTCAGGCAACTTTGGCGACGAACAATTCTTTGCCCGCGCACAAACGGAGTTTTCAGCATGACCGAACAACAAGCACGTGAAGAGATGGTGCAACTGGGCGCCTCCTTTTTCCAGCGCGGTTACGCCACCGGTTCAGCCGGCAACCTTTCACTGTTGCTGGAAGATGGCAATCTGCTGGCGACACCTACCGGCTCTTGCCTCGGCGAACTGCAGGCCGACCGCCTGTCAAAAGTGACGATGCAGGGCGAGTGGATTTCGGGTGACAAGCCTTCTAAGGAAGTGGCGTTTCACCGCGCGCTCTATCTAAACAATCCCGCCTGTAAAGCGGTGGTGCATCTGCACAGTCACTATCTGACGGCGCTTTCGTGCCTCAACGATCTCGACAGCGAAAACTGCATTCGCCCGTTCACGCCCTATGTGGTGATGCGCGTGGGCGATGTGCCGGTCGTACCTTATTACAAACCGGGTGATGACCGCCTGGCTGAAGATCTTGCGCAGCTCGCGCCACGTTACAACGCTTTCCTGCTGGCCAATCATGGCCCGGTAGTGGTGGGTAAATCGCTGCGTGAAGCCGCGAATAACACTGAAGAACTGGAAGAGACCGCGCGTCTGATGTTCACGCTCGGCGACCGATCTATTCGTTATCTGACTGATGGCGAAGTGGCGGAATTGAGGAATTACTGATGCCTAAGTTTGCAGCCAATTTATCCACGCAGTTTGGCGAAGTGCCGTTTATTGAACGCTTTGCCGCAGCGGCCAACGCCGGTTTCCGTGCCGTTGAGTTTCTGTTCCCGTATGACTATCCGGCCGAGGTGATCAAAGCCGAGCTGGAGAAACATCAGCTGGAGTTGGTGCTGTTCAACACCGCAGCCGGAAACGTGCAGGTCGGGGAGTGGGGCGTCTCCGCAATTCCTGGTCGTGAAGAAGAGGCGCGTGCCGACATCGATCGTGCGCTGGAATATGCCTTAGCACTGGGCTGCCCTCAAGTGCATGTGATGGCGGCAACGGTGCCAAACGGTGCCGATAAGGCGGCGTATGAAGAAACGTTCGTCCGTAATATGCATTACGCATCCGAGTGCTTTGCACCACACGGCATCCGCTTGTTACTGGAGGCACTCAATCCGGTGACGAAGCCGAACTACCTCTACTCCAGCCAGTATCAAACCCTGGCGATGATGGAACGTATCGATCGTCCGAACGTGTTCACGCAGTTGGATCTGTTCCATGCGCAGCTGGTGGACGGCAATCTCAGCCATCTGATTCGCGAATACGCTGGACGTTATCGCCATATCCAGATCGCCTCTGCGCCGCATCGTCACGAACCAGACGAAGGCGAAATCAACTATCCGTACCTGTTCAGCCTGCTGGATGAAGTCGGCTATGACGGCTGGGTCGGCTGCGAGTATTTCCCACGCGGTCGCACCGAAGCGGGCCTCGGCTGGTTCGCGCCCTGGAAACAATGATTAATCTGGCTACAACGACTGCGCATAGCGCAACTTTGCTGCAGTTTATTGTACGTTGCGCCAACACCATAACTTTTAATGTTCTGAATAATATAATAATTATCTCTGAGGTATTGCATGACTACCACTCTGTTACTCTCTATTGCGGTGATTAGCGTTGTATTGCTGTTGCTGTTAGTTATTAAGGCAAAAGTGCATCCTTTTGTCGCATTGATTGTCGCCAGTTTATTTGTAGCGTTAACCACTGGAATACCCGCTGAGAACATCATGAAGGTGATTCTGGGTGGGATGGGCAGTTTGCTGGGCGGAATTGCCGCACTCATCGTGCTGGGGGCTATTCTGGGTGCGGTGATTGAAGCGTCTGGCGGAGCCGATGTATTGGCTAAGCGTTTCACGGAGTTGCTTGGACCGCAACGCATGGTGGCAGCACTGACCATTGTGGCGTTTGTGTTGGGGCTGCCGGTGTTCTTTGATGTGGGCTTTATAATCGTGGTGCCTTTGATTTACGGATTCGCTAAGGTATTGCGTCTTCCACCGCTTAAGTTCGGCCTCTCAATGGCTGGCATGATGTTGATGGTGCACGTCGCTGTGCCAACGCATCCCGGTCCTCCGGTGGCGGCCAGTTTTCTGACTGCTGATTTTGGCTGGTTAATGATGCTGGGCATTGGGGTTTCCATTCCGGTCGGCATCATTGGCTACGTTGTCGCAAAAATGTTGAACCGCAAAAACTATCACTTATCAGTAAATGTGCTAGAGCAGGTTCAGCTCACCACGAATAAAGATGAGCAGAAAACCGTCAAGAACCCGCCTTCAGCAGGCTTGGTTGCCGGTTTAATCGTCTTGCCTATTTTCCTCATCATGATTGGAACCTTGGTGCCACCACATCTCACTCCGGGATCGACGGCACATGGCATTCTCACATTGCTGGGCGCACCGGCAATTGCATTGCTCATCACCCTGGCGCTGGCAGTATGGCAATTAGGATTTCGTCGTGGTTGGGGCAAAGACAAGGTTGAAGCACTCTCAAATACGGCTATCGCCAATGCTGCTGGTGTGATTCTGGTTTCGGGGGCGGGCGGTGCATTTGGCAAAGTATTGGTTGAGTCGGGCGTGGGTAAGGCACTGGCAGGGTCACTGTCGGCCATCCACTTGCCGCTGATTCCTGCGGCATACATTCTGTCATTGGCGTTACGCGCCTCGCAGGGATCGGCGACAGTAGCCATCGTCACCACTTGTGGTTTGCTGACCAGTGCCGTAACCGGATTGGCTGATATGCAATTGGTTCTGGTGGCGCTTTCAGCCTGCTTTGGTGCACTAGGCCTGTCGCACGTGAATGATTCCGGCTTCTGGGTGGTAACGCGCTATTTAGGTTTGTCGGTAGCTGATGGTTTGAAAACCTGGACAGTGTTGACCACTGTGATGGGACTGTTTGGCTTCCTGTTCACGTGGGTGATTTGGGCCATGCTTTAAGGCAGTATTTCCTTCTAACCCTCTCCCACAAATGGGAGAGGGAGCCAATCCAGCGACGGTAACAGAATGGCAACCATCTTAAACATCACTCGATCAACCCTCTCTTCCTGTGGAAGAAAACGTTGATGAGGTCATCAGGCCGCAGAGAATCACACTACGACACCAACTCCTGCGCATACAAATACAGCGCTTTCAGCTGTGCCATCTTCTCCGCGTTATCCTCATGCAAACTCGCTAACGACTCCAGCTCTAACAGGAACGCCTGCACGCGATCGGCATTCAGCGCTTCACGGCGATGCTGCAACCAGCGTTGCTGCTCTTGATCATCCAGCGTGCCGGGGAAGTTACGCGCACGATAGCGGAATAGCAGCTTCGCAATACGTTTATCGTCGAAGGTCAAATCCAACGCCGGTAAATTCTGCGGCGGCGTCTGACGCACGATGTTCATCGCTGCGCGATCAGCATCGCTGAAGAAGCCGTCATACAGTTGCGCATCGACATCATCCGATGGCTTGAACGGCTCGGCTTCCGCAAACAGCGTCACCGCTTTCTCACGCACTTCAGCGTGCTGACGCAGCAGCGCCAGGTTCGCCAGACAGCGTTCACGATCGATATTCAGGCGTGAAGCATCTTCAGGACGTAAGGTATTCGCTGGGGCTAACACCGGGCATTTATTAATGTGCACCAGCTTAATCGGTACCGCCGCGCGGTCGCCCAGTTCACTCTGTTTGGTGTACAACCGCTCGCGCAGTTCATCCGCATCCAGTTCCAGCAGCGGGGACATATCGCCCGCCAGATCCACCACGATCAGCGCATTACGATTATCTGGATGCCATGCGACAGGCACTACCCAGCTGGTGTTGCCGCGCGCCGCGCCGAACATGCCGGAGACGTGCACCAGCGGCTTCATCTGCGGAATATCAATCAGGTTCATCAGTTTCTGCTTGTTGCGATGGGTAAACAGAAACTCAAACAGCTTCGGCTGCTTCTCTTTCACCAGTTTCGCCATCGCCAGCGTGGCATACACATCGGACATCGCATCGTGCGCCTGTTCGTGTGCCACGCCGTTGGCTTTGGTGAGATGCTCCAGCTTGAAGCTGGGGAAGCCGTCATCATTTTCCGGCCATTCAATACCTTCCGGGCGCAGGGCGTAACAGGCGCGCATCACATCCAGCAGATCCCAACGTGAGTTGCCGTTCTGCCAGCTCCAGCCGTAGGGATCGAAGAAATTGCGATAGAAGATATTGCGCGTCACTTCATCATCGAAGCGCACATTGTTGTAACCGATCACACAGGTTTGTGGCTCGGTAAACAGCCCATGAATGCGTTCAGCAAATGCCGTCTCTGTTACGCCGCGCGCTTTAGCCACCTGTGGCGTGATGCCGGTGATCATCACCGCTTCCGGCTGCGGCAGATAGTCATCAGCGGGCTGGCAGTAAAACACCTGCGGTTCACCTACGGCGTTGAAATCTTTATCGGTGCGCAATCCAGCAAACTGCGCTGGACGATCCAGTGAGGGACTCTTACCGAAGGTCTCGTAATCGTGGAAAAGGAAAGTAGGCTGTTCCAAATCGTTCTTCAAGGTTTTTTTCCGTTCATTTTCGTTCATTAAAACACTGAAAAGTAAGTGTTAACCTCTCATTTTCCACTCATAAACTACTGTATATGTTCACAGTTGTCCGTTGCCTTTCATTTACGTCCATGTAATATTGCGTACCACGTTTGTACCAAATCACTTTTTTGCTGCGTACCAAATATTATTATGGCCTTGAGCGATACCAAACTACGTTCCATACATGGTAAACCATATTCGGGTGTGTCAGAAGTTTCGGATGCAGACGGCTTGAGCGCGCGCATATCTCCCAAGGGGGTCATCTTATTCCAATTCAGGTACCGATGGGCAGGAAAACCACAGCGTCTTAGCCTTGGTCGCTACCCAGCAATGGCTTTAAAAGATGCCCGCATGCTCGTTGGTGAACTTCGACTGCTCTATGACGGCGGCAAAGATCCGCGTACACATTTTGAAAGCGTCACTGGTGATAGCAAGATGACCGTTGGTGAATGCCTCAAATACTGGAAAGAGCAGTATGTTGAAGTTAACCTTCGACCAAGGACGCAGGAACTTTATAAATCGACCGTGCTAAAGCACCTGACTGGCGCGTTTTCTGGCAGGGCGATCGGGGACATTACTGTTAAGCAGTGGGTGGATTTTTTCGCCAAGGAAGAGAGAGAGAACCCACGTCGAGCGCGCCAGCTTCTGTCTCAGGCAAGAACAGCTATCGGATGGTGTATCAGGCGCCAGATAATCGACAACTCTTCCATCATGCGCATCGCACCACGCGATGTCGGTGTTCGTGCGGAGACCGGCAGCCGTGTGCTCACCTATTCTGAACTTGCACAGATCTGGATAGCAATAGAGAGAAGCAGGGCGACAACTTCGAATAAATTACTGCATCAGATGCTGATGCTTTGGGGTGCCAGGGTTTCAGAGCTTCGATTGTCGGAACGTAAGGAATTTGATCTGGAGGAGGGTGTCTGGACGGTACCTAAAGAACACAGCAAGATGAACAACGTTATCCGGCGACCCATCTTTGAACAGATAAAGCCTCTGCTTGATAAGGCAATGGAAACGTATTATCAGATTCTTTTCCCCGGGGCGGACTGAATCGCCACGGATAATCTAGACACTTCCGAGCCGTTGATAATACTGGGTTTCA
>NZ_DAMDQC010000216.1:0-5916 GCF_032082325.1 Pantoea sp. CTOTU50773
GCTGGAATACCGCAGTCGTTTCCGAGCGTTGCAGCATATCGAAGCTTTTCTTGTCATCCAGCGGGATCGCGGCGATATCAATCGGCTCCAACCCTTCTTTGGCGCGGCGCGGGTTAATCATCTTCAGCGCCCAGTCGATGATGGTGAGCGTACGCAAGCCGAGGAAGTCAAACTTCACCAGGCCGGCGTATTCCACATCATTTTTATCAAACTGGGTTACCGGGAATTGGCCATTCTCATCACAGTAAAGCGGCGCAAAATCAGTGATTTTGGTCGGTGCGATAACCACCCCACCGGCGTGTTTACCGGCGTTACGTGTGACACCTTCCAGCTTGCGCGCCATATCGATTAGCGCTTTGACCTCTTCATCTGCCTCGTAGATTTCCGGCAGCTGCGGTTCCGCTTCAAAGGCTTTTTCCAGCGTCATGCCGGGATCCGGCGGGATCAATTTGGAGATGCGATCCACAAAGCCATACGGATGCCCCAGCACACGTCCTACGTCGCGGATAACCGCTTTCGCCGCCATGGTACCGAAGGTGATGATTTGCGAAACCGCTTCGCGCCCATACATCTCGGCAACGTGATCGATCACCTGATCGCGCTTTTCCATGCAGAAATCGACGTCGAAGTCGGGCATGGAGACACGTTCCGGGTTAAGGAAACGTTCGAACAGCAGGTCAAATTCCAGCGGGTCGAGGTCAGTGATTTTCAGCGCATACGCGACCAGAGAACCAGCACCCGAGCCACGGCCCGGCCCAACCGGGATACCGTTATCCTTCGACCACTGGATAAACTCCATCACGATCAGGAAGTAGCCAGGGAAGCCCATCTGATTGATAACGTTGAGTTCAATCTCAAGACGTTCATCATATTCTGGCCGCTTCTCCGCACGCACCTTGTCATCCGGGAACAGGAATTCCAGACGCTCTTCCAGCCCTTCACGAGACTTCATGACGAGGAAATCTTCAGTCGTCATTTCCCCGGTGGGGAATTGCGGCAGGAAGTATTCACCCAGGCGTACCGTGACGTTACAACGCTTAGCAATCTCTACGCTGTTTTCCAGCGCTTCCGGGATGTCCGAGAACAGCTCGCACATCTCCTCTTCGCTGCGCATATATTGCTGAGGACTGTAATGACGTGGGCGTTTTGGATCGTCCAGCGTGAAGCCATCATGAATCGCCACGCGAATTTCATGGGCGTCAAAATCTTCTTCGTTGAGGAAACAGACTTCGTTGGTGGCCACCACCGGCACACCTTCGGCAATCGCTAACTCAACGGCGGCATGCAGATAAGCCTCTTCATCGGCGCGTCCGGTACGTGTCAGCTCGAGGTAATAACGATTGGGGAAATGTTCCTGATAGAAACTGAGGCACTGCGACACAAGCGCACTGTTGCCGCGCAGTAGACTGCGGCCAACATCGCCCTTGCGTCCACCGGAGAGCAGAATGATGCCTTCACCCAGTTCGACCAGCCAGTCACGGTCAATAATCGGTCCGGCAATGCCATATCCACGCTGATAGGCACGCGAAATTAACAACGTAAGGTTCTGATAACCGGTGTTGTTGGCGGCAAGGACCGTGAGTTGTGTCAGCTCATCGCCCATCAACTCGCTGGCGACGTGGAAATCCGCACCAATAATCGGTTTGATGCCTGCATCGTGCGCACTGCCGTAAAAACGCACCAACCCGCAAAGGTTGATGTAATCGGTAATCGCAATCGCCGGCATACCCAGCGCAGCCGCCTTCTTGACCAATGGCTTAGTTTTCGCCAGGCCATCGACCATCGAATAGTCGCTGTGTACGCGCAGATGTATAAAACGAGGTTCAGCCATATCAGTTTCCGATTAAAACAGCGTCAGGCTATTAAAGCGCAGTCGGCTGACGCGCGGCCAGCACATCAGCATCAATCAGGGCATTTCGCACCGGGGCAAAGCTGCGGCGATGATGTGGCGTGGCACCAAACTGCGTCAATTTTTCCATATGCAACGCAGTTGGGTAGCCTTTGTGCTGGGCAAATCCATATTCCGGGAACAACAGATCCAGCTCGGCCATTTCACGATCGCGCGTGACTTTAGCGATGATCGAGGCTGCACTGATCTCTTGTACCAGGCTATCGCCCTTCACCACCGCCTGCGATGGCATGGGCAATGCCGGACAACGGTTGCCATCGATCAACACAAAATCAGGCGTAACAGGCAGACCCGCTACCGCACGCTGCATCGCCAGCATAGTGGCGTGCAGAATGTTGAGTTGGTCGATCTCTTCAGGCTCCGCCCGGCCGAGGCTCCAGGCTAGCGCTTTCTCTTTGATCTCGTCATACAGCGCCAGCCGACGCTTTTCGGAAAGCTTCTTTGAGTCGGCCAGCCCTTTAATCGGATTCGCGGGGTCGAGGATGACTGCTGCGGTGACAACGGCGCCTACCAGCGGACCTCGCCCCACTTCATCCACGCCAGCAATGCGCTGTGCGTTTGGGTAGATAAACTCAGTCATTGGCAATCTCCAGTACGGCGTCCGCGGCTTGCTCATCAGCATTCCAGCGAATCTGTTGATGCAACTCGTTGAAGGTGTTCAGCAGGTCATCGCGCTCTGGTCCGGCATGCAACAGAGGTTCCAGCGCAGCCGCCAGTGCCTCTGGCTGGCACTCTTCCTGCAACAGCTCTTTGACCAACTCCCGACCCGCCAGCAGATTGGGCAGTGAAACGTAAGGCGTTTTCACCAAACGCTTCGCCAGCCAGAAGGTAAAGGGTTTCATGCGGTAACCGACCACCATCGGACACTTCGCCAGCATGCACTCCAGCGCAGCAGTGCCGGATGCGAGAATCGCCGCATCGCTGGCGATCATCGCCTGACGGCCTTTGCCATCCAGCAAATGCATCGGTAGCTCGGGCGCCACTTCAGCTTTAATCTGTTCAAACTGTTCGCGGCGTTTGGCATTGACCAGCGGCACCACGATTTCCAGCGCGGGATAACGCTGACGCAATAACTGCGCCGCACGCAAGAAATCCGCACTCAGCATTTCCACTTCTGCACCACGGCTACCCGGCAGCAAGCCCAGACAGATCGCATCCTCCGCGATGCCTAACTCACGTCGCGCCGCAGATTTGTCTGGCTGCAGCGGCATGGCATCTGCCATGGTGTGGCCGATAAAGCGGCAAGGTACGTTGAATCGATCGTAAAACGCTTTTTCAAACGGCAGAAACGCCAATACCAGGTTGGTGTTGCGGCCAATTTTGAACACGCGTTTTTGTCGCCACGCCCAGACGGAAGGACTGACGTAATGAATGGTGCGAATTCCTGCGCGCTTCAGGGTGCCTTCCAATGTGATATTGAAATCTGGCGCATCAATGCCGACGAAGACATCAGGCTTGAGTTCGGTGAAGCGCTGCGTTAAATCCTTGCGAATTTTCAGCAAGCGGCGCAAGCGGCCGAGCACTTCAACAATGCCCATCACCGCCAGCTCTTCCATCTCATACCAGACTTCACAGCCTTCGGCCTGCATCAGCGGACCGGCAACGCCGACAAAGCGGGCATCAGGATGACGCGCTTTGAGCGCACGGATAAGACCTGCACCAAGAATATCGCCGGAGGTTTCTCCGGCGACCAGGGCAATCGTTAAGGGACGCACTGACATGGATTAACGAATCAATCCACGCGTCGAACGGGCAAAGAAGTCATAGAAAGGCTGCACTTCGCTGTGTTGTTTTGCCAGCTCTTCAATCTCTGGTTTCACTTCATCCAGCGTTTTACCACTGCGATACAGCAATTTGTAAGCATTGCGAATCGCGTGCAGTGCTTCTTTGCTAAAGCCACGGCGTTTGAGGCCTTCGATGTTGATACCGAACGGGGTCGCGTGGTTACCCTGCGCAATAACGTACGGTGGGACATCCTGCGCGACGCCTGAACAACCGCCAACCATCACGTGTGCACCAATGGTGCACCACTGGTGGACTGCCGTCATCCCGCCGATAATCGCGAAATCATCCACGGTGACATGGCCACCCAGCGTGGCGTTGTTGGCAAAGATGCAACGGTTACCGATGATGCAGTCATGCGCAATATGTGCATTGACCATCAGCAGGTTATCACTGCCGACTTTAGTGAGGTTGCCACCCTGCGTAGTGCCACGGTGAATAGTCACACTCTCGCGGATGCGGTTGCGATCGCCGATTTCAACACGGGTCGGTTCACCGGCATCTTTCAGGTCCTGGTTCTATTCACCAATCGAAGCAAACTGATAGATCTGATTGTCTTTGCCGATACGCGTGTGGCCGTTCACCACCACGTGCGATTTGAGCACCGTACCTTCACCAATTTCCACGTTAGCGCCGACAAAGCAGAACGGGCCGATGTGAACATTGGCGCCGATGACGGCACCTTCTTCAATAACGGAACTGGGATGAATATTGGCGGTTGAATCAATCACTAATTATGCCTCCCGGCTACGGGCACACATCATGGTCGCTTCACAGACAATCTTGCCGTCTACAGTTGCCACGCCTTTGAAGCGCGTCAGACCACGACGAGTTTTCTCGAAGGTCACTTCCATGATCATCTGATCGCCCGGTACCACTGGACGTTTGAAGCGGGCTTCGTCGATACCGGCGAAGTAGTACAGCTCGCCGGGTTCCAGTTTTCCAACGCTTTTGAACGCCAGAATACCGGTTGCCTGCGCCATTGCTTCCAGAATCAGAACGCCTGGGAAAATCGGCTTACCAGGGAAGTGTCCCTGGAAAAACGGTTCATTAACAGAAACGTTCTTCACCGCACGCAGATATTTATGCTCTTCAAATTCCAGCACGCGGTCAACCAGCAAGAACGGATAGCGGTGCGGCAGCAGTTCTAAAATCTCTTCGATTTTCAGAGTATGCGTTTCAGTTGTCAAAATACTCTTCCTGTCCTAAAAAATCTGATGGCAATAATAACACGGCCTGCACAGATCAAAATGATCCTCCGCAGGCCGCAAATCAGTTCGGTGGCGTAACGCTTTCCTGAGAGACCTCCTCACACGCATTCGGGGTAAGCCGAAGTCGCAAGAAGGCACGCTGCTTTATTATGAAAGCGGGTCGCGAGCGATGCGTTTAGTCGTCTTTGCCGACCTTACGTTCGATGGCTTTTAAGCGTTTGCTCATTTCATCGATATTCATCACCAGCGCTGCCGTTTTACGCCAGGTTTTGTTGGGTTGCAGTGGGATACCCGATGAGTATACCCCAGGCTCTGTGATCGGGCGCATTACCATGCCCATGCCCGTTACGGTCACTTTGTCACAGATTTCCATATGGCCGTTAATCACGCTGGCGCCGCCAATCATACAATAACGTCCAATCTTCAGACTACCCGCCATGATCACACCACCCGCAACGGCCGTGTTATCTCCAATCACAACGTTGTGCGCAATCTGACACTGGTTGTCTATGATAACACCATTGCCGATCAGAGTGTTATCCAGTGCACCGCGATCGATGGTGGTACAAGCACCAATTTCAACGCGATCACCAATTACCACGGTTCCCAGCTGTGGAATTTTCACCCAATTGCCACGGTCGTTAGCATACCCGAAACCATCGGCACCGATCACGGTACCCGACTGAATCAGACAATCCTGACCAATCTCGATCTCATGGTAAATCGTCACGTTAGCCCAGAGGCGCGTGCCGCTGCCAATCCGGCTCTTTTTGCCGACAAAGCAGCCTGCACCAATCACGACGTTGTCACAAAGCTCAACGCCAGACTCAATCACCGCGTTCGCCCCTACCGACACAGTTTGTCCCAGCTAGGCGGAAGGATCGATCACCGCGCTGTGCGCGATATCCTGCGCGGGCTGCGGCGTGGTGTCCAGCAGTTGTGCCATGCGGGCATAGGTAAGATAGGGATTTTTCACTACCAGGGCGGCAGTATTGCACCATTCCAGATCCGCTT
>NZ_DAMDQC010000217.1:0-5788 GCF_032082325.1 Pantoea sp. CTOTU50773
CCAGCAGTTCCATCTTTTCCCGCAGATGAGTGCGCTGGATAACGTGGCTTTCGGCCCGATTCGTGTGCGCGGTGCGAAGAAAGACGATGCACAGAAACTGGCACGTGAACTGTTGGGTAAAGTCGGCCTTGCCGAGCGTGCGCACCACTACCCGGCCGAACTGTCCGGTGGTCAGCAGCAGCGTGTTGCCATCGCTCGTGCGCTGGCGGTGAAACCGAAGATGATGCTGTTTGATGAGCCAACCTCTGCACTCGATCCAGAACTGCGCCATGAAGTGCTCAAGGTGATGCAGGATCTGGCCGAAGAAGGCATGACGATGGTCATCGTAACGCACGAAGTGGGCTTTGCTCAGAAAGTGGCTTCGCGCCTGATCTTCATTGATAAAGGCACCATCGCGGAAGATGGCAACCCGGATGAGTTGATCACCAACCCACCGAGCGATCGTCTGCGCGAGTTCCTGCAGCACGTGTCATAAATGACGAGGCGGCTGTAAAGCCGCCTCTTCTTCCGTAAAGAAATTTCCTTTCAGAATCTTCACCTTCCATCGCTGACTATACTTTTTCTCTTGTGCCGTTGTGCGTTGCTCAACGAGAAGGTCATGTCGTTTGCCCGCCCATCATGGTGCCTGACCATATGGATGCTGATCTGTCTGTTACTCGTTCCCACCGCAAACGCGGTCAATCTACCGCAGGCCGCCGTCGCCGCTCAGCAAACGTCAACGCCTGCTGCCAGCACCACCGCTGAGAGTGAGCCGACGCTGGAAGATAAAAAAGCCGCTTATACCGCGCTGGCCAATATTCTGGAGAATAACGATTCGCGTCAGGAACTGATCGATCAACTTCGTCAGGCCGCCACCAGCAAAGCCAATAATGAACAGCCGGTATTGGCTCCGCCGCAGGCCGATCAGGAAGATCCCACGGTACTGGAGAGCGTCACCAACGTCACACGCGAATACGGAGGAGCCGTTGCCTCGCAGTTTGTCCGTTTGCACGACAACATCGTTAACGCACCGCACAAATCGTTTAATCAGCAAACCTTCTTCAATGCCCTGAAGTATTTCGCCGGGCTCGCCGCTGCCGTTTTTGCTTTCTACTGGTTCACGCGGCTGTTGATGTATCCCGTGTGGCAGCGCATGGGCCCCTGGGGGCGCAATCATAATCTGGATCGCACCAAGTGGCTGCATCTTCCTGCCACCATTATCGTCGCCTTTCTTCTCGTCTTAGTGCTTCTGGCGCTGACGCTGTTTGTTGGTCAGATTATCAGTGAGAACTACCACAACAATAACCGCACCATTGCCTATCAGCAGGGGCTATTCCTCAATGCCTTCGCGTTGATTGAGTTTTTCAAAGCGGTGTTGCGATTGATATTCTGCCCACGCTTCCCCACCCTGCGCTTCTTTCATCTTTCCGATGTGCGTGCCGCTTACTGGAACACACGTCTTAGCTGGCTCAGCGGCATCATCGGTTATGGTTTGCTCGTGGTGGTGCCGATTGTCGGCAATCAGGTGAATATGCAAATCGCTGCGTTGGTGAATGTGTTGATCATGTGCATCATGACTGGCTGGGCGCTGTGGCTGATTTTCCGCAATCGACGCAACATCCACGACGAGTTGTCGCGTTTGGCCGATCGCAGTATGAGCTTCTTTGCCTTGTTTATCCGCGCCTTCGGTATGGTGTGGCATTGGCTGGCGAGTGCCTACTTTATCGCGTTGTTCCTGTTCTCGATCTTCAATCCGGGTGACAGTCTGAAGTTTATGATGTCGGCCACGGTGCGCAGCATGGCGATTATTGTTATCGCCGCGCTGATTTCCGGCATGCTAACGCGCTGGATTGGCAAAACGCTGACGCTGTCGCCGGATCTGCGCCGTAACTATTCGGAACTGCAAAAACGCGTCAATGATTGGGTCAAAGCGCTGCTAAAACTGGCGCGTGTGATCACCGTGTTCGCCACGCTATTGCTGCTGCTCAATGCCTGGAATCTGTTTGATCTCTGGCACTGGCTCACGCTGGGAGCCGGGCAGAAAATGGTGGATGTGCTGATTCGTATCGTGATGATTTTGCTGCTCTCCGCCATCGGCTGGACGCTGCTGGCCAGCCTGATCGAAAGCCGTCTGGCTTCGGATTCACACGGAAGGCCGATGCCCAGCGCACGTAGGCGCACCTTACTGACGCTATTCCGTAATGCGCTGGCGGTGGTGATCAGCACCATCACCATTATGATTCTGCTGTCAGAAGTGGGTGTTAACATCGCGCCGCTGCTGGCGGGTGCCGGGGCGCTCGGTCTGGCGGTGTCGTTCGGTTCGCAAACACTGGTGAAGGATATTATCACCGGTATCTTTATTCAGTTTGAGAACGGCATGAACACCGGCGATTTGGTGACCATTGGCCCGATCACTGGCACGGTGGAGCGCATGTCAATTCGCTCCGTCGGCGTGCGTCAGGATACCGGCGCATATCACATCATTCCGTGGTCTTCGATTACCACTTTCGCCAACTTTGTGCGCGGTATTGGCTCGTTTGTCGCCAACTATGATGTAGACCGCAGTGAAGACACCGAGCGTGTGAATGCGACCTTGCAGGCAGCGGTGAAGGAGTTGCTGGAGAATCCGGATATTCGCGGCATGGTGATTGGCGAACCGAGTTTTTCCGGACTGGTGGGCCTGACCAACCAGTCCTTTACCGTGCGTGTGTCGTTCACCACCCAACCGCTGAAGCAGTGGACAGTGCGTTTTGCGCTGGATGACAAGGTGAAGAAGCATTTTGATGCCGCAGGGATTAAAGCGCCGCATCAGACGGTGGAAGTGATGCAGACCGGCAACGATGTGGGTTCCGCGGCCACGCTGGCAGCGCTGCCACCGCCCAATCCATCATAAAAACACGTTGGTTGAAACCTTAGGACACCGGATTAAACGCTTACATTCGCGGGCTAAGACTCGCCCCTGCATCCGAACACATGCAGGCTGCAGCCTTTAACCGCCAGTCTCATCGCGAGAACTCAAGTGGGATATTTCCAGTGCTCGCCTCAATGTTCAACCGATGTGGACTACGGTCTTGAGTCCGTACGATTCAGCACAAATATTTAAATGAGCGATCCCGAGTTCGCACCCACTAACGACACAATGTGGAATGTGGCCTCAGGATTCGCTGGTTCAGCGCGCGAAGCGTTTATTGCGCGCGGCTGGCGGCAGGAATGTCCAGGCGATAAAGCGGCTCTGTTTCTGCCCCTGTGCCATCTCGATGATGCGCACTTCCTCAACCTCGAGATCGCGCAACTGATCGCGCAACGCAGGCAGGTTCTCTTTGCGCGAAACCAGTGAGGTAAACCAGACAATACGATCGGCATAAGCCACGCTTTCATCGATCATCTTACCCACGAACTGGCGCTCGCCGCCCTCGCACCACAGTTCCTTGTGTTGACCGCCAAAGTTAAGCGGTGCATCTTTGCCTAAGCCCAGATTGCGTGTTTTACGCTGACCGACCATCGCTGCTTCCTGCGCCGAACCATGGAATGGCGGATTGCAGAGCACGGCATGATAGCGTTCATTTTTGTGCACCACACCGGCGAAAATGGCGGACTCGTCTTTCTGACGACGCAGACGCACGCCGCGCTGCAAGCCGGGATTGCTCGCGACAATCTGGTTTGCCGCCGTGATAGCTTCCGCCGTGATATCGGTACCGGTAAAGCGCCAGCCGTACTCCGCATGCCCGATCAATGGATAAATAAGATTGGCCCCGCAACCGATATCCATCACATCGACATCGCGTGGCACTTTGCCGCCGTTGTCACTGGCCAGCAAATCTGCGAGCGCATGCACATAGTCAGCACGGCCCGGTACGGGTGGCGTCAGGTAGCCTTCCGGTAGTTGCCAGTTCAGGTTATAAAACAGCTTAATCAGCGCCTGATTGAGTAGCATTACCGCTTCAGGATCGGCAAAATCCACCGACAACTCGCCGTAGCCATTTGGACGGACTTTCACCGCCAGCGGCGGATGAGCCGCGGTCAGAGCAGCAAAATCATAACGGCCCTGATGGCGATTACGGGGATGGAATGGCGAGGTGGCGGTTGGCTTGTTCATAGATTCTCCGGATAGTAGCGCGGGCGTAAGATACGCTGGATGGCGGCATCGCACAATCCGCTTACACGATTATCTGTATTGCATTTAAACCTGATATCCCAAAATTGAGTCCAAAATAATTCGTGCTGCAGCAAGCTGTCGTTATGGTCATCCGCTAGCGTTTCCTGATGATAGCGACAGGAATGCCATAACACCGTTGCGGTGCGAAGTTTAACAGACGAGCCAGGAGCGCTAATGCGACAACGTTATACTTATCAGCCAAGGAGCGGGCATGGTTTGCCACACGATCCGCTGAACGCCATTGTTGGTCCTCGCCCGATTGGCTGGGTGAGTTCGCTGAGCGCCAGTGGCCAGCGCAACCTGGCCCCGTACAGTTTCTTTAACTGCTTTAACTATCATCCGCCGATTATTGGTTTTGCCAGCAGCGGCTGGAAAGACAGTGTGCGCAATATCAGTGAAAGCAAAGAATTCGTCTGGAATCTGGCTACTCGCCCGCTCGCCGAAGCGATGAATGAAAGCTCGGCTTCTGTGCCGTCTGAACAAGATGAGTTCGCACTCGCGGGATTGACACCCATCGCTGCCTCGCACGTGAACGTCAGTATGGTGGCAGAGAGCCCGGTGAATTTTGAGTGCCGCCTGACTCAGCTGATTCGCCTGCAGGATGTGCAAGGCACTGAACTGGAGAGTTGGCTGGTGTTGGGTGAAGTGGTGGCAATTCATATTGATGAAGCGCTGCTGGAAGATGGCATTTATCAGACCGCCAAGGCACAGCCTATTCTGCGAGCCGGCGGCCCATCGGCGTATTACGGCATCAGTGAGGATTTGCGGTTTGATTTGGTGCGCCCGGATGCGCGCCGCGGTTAAATTGTGTGGGTTGGCGGTTGCGGTTGGACTGCGGGTTTGAATGCAGTTTGAAACACGAGTTTGGATTGCTGACTGAAATACGGGTTGGCTTAAAATCGAGTTAACGCTGGCTGGGGGCGCAGGGGGGCTAGCGTCCTCGCGCCGCTGACGCGGTCCCCTCACTTCGTTCGTCTGCCTCACGGAACGGCGGGGATGGCACATCCCTGTGCCGCCCCGCCTTTCCCCCGCGTCCTGCGGGCTATCCTGGCAGACTCACTCAGCTCGGCGCTGCGGATTGCCTGCCCCCCTGCGCCCCCAGCCTGCTCATAAACTTTCGTGCGTTTTGTTAAAGGCACTTTCATTCCCATAAGCTTCAGTGTGTTTGTCACCAAGCTTATTTCTGTCCATAAGATTGAATTTGTGATGCTAATGAGAGCATCAGCCGACTCATAAACTTCAACCAGTAAGAACTCACATCGGCTCACAAACTTGAATGCGAGTTGAAAAATACCGCACAAGTGTTAGTGGCCGTAGCACCTCTGATGCTGCAAGGGCTATCCGCAGCGCTGAGGCTTTTACATTGGGCCAGGAGATCCAAGCAGGGATGGTTCAAATCTTCCAGTCTGCTGATGAGCTCAAGTAAATGCTGTTGAAAGGGGCACAATATTTAAGGCCGTAGCACCTCTGATGCTGCAAGGGCTATCCGCAGCGCTGAGGCTTTTACGTTGGGCCAGGAGATCCACGCAGGGATGACCCAAATTTTACAATCTGCTGATGAGCTCAAGTGAATGCTGTTGAAAGCGGCACAATATTTGAGGCCGTAGCACCTCTGATGCTGCAAGGGCTATCCGCAGCGCTGAGGCTTTTACG
>NZ_DAMDQC010000218.1:0-5782 GCF_032082325.1 Pantoea sp. CTOTU50773
GGTATAAAGCCGGATATCGTGCTCAGCGCGCAGGACTCCGACGTGGTGAAAACCTATGTTGAGTTGGGGCTCGGCGTTGGCATCCTGGCTGATCAGGCGTGCGACATTTATGAAGGTGAAGATTTGGTGAAAATCGACACCCATCATCTGTTTGATGCCAACACCGTATGGCTAGGATTGAAGCGCGGCCAGTTGCAACGCAATTACGTCTGGCAGTTTCTGGAACTGTGTAACGCCAATCTGTCGCTGGAGGAGATTAAGCGTCAGGCGCTCTCCTATGAAACGGAGTCTGAACCTGCTATCGATTTCCAGATTTAATGCAGTGGTCGCCATAAATGGCGACCACACATTTCCTACAGGGTGCGCATTCCTGCGCGCCTGGCCTCAAACCGCAGCGTAATCAATGACGCATTCATGCGCACCTGGCAACAAACCTCACCGTAATCAATGACGCATTTATGCACAGCATAAAATTTCTTTTGGCGCGCTAAAACACATCCTGGCCCGGTTTCCACCCCTTAGAAAAACATCCTAAACTGCTGCGCCACGTTACAGTGAAATGAACAGGATAAAGGGGATGAAAATGTCGCGGATTCAACTAAAAGATGCAGAACTGTTACGCCAGCAGGCGTTGTTTGGCGGGCGCTGGCAGGACGCCCATGCGGGCGCCACGCTGTCGGTCATCGATCCCTCCACTCAACAGCAGATTGCTACTATTCCGGCACTGGGTGCAGCCGAAACCGAGCAGGCAATAGATTATGCTGAGTCGGTGCGTGTCAGCTGGGGCAAAACCCCAAATGCATCGCGCGCCGCGCTGCTGGATAAGTGGCATCAGCTGATTCTCGATAACGCGGACGATCTGGCGGTCATCATGACCGCCGAGCAGGGCAAACCGCTGGCAGAGGCCAAAGGCGAGGTGTTGTACGGTGCCAGCTTTGTTAAATGGTTCGCTGAAGAGGCACGCCGCATCTATGGCGATACCATTCCGGCGCCCAGTGAAGACCGCCGCATTCTGGTTCTAAAACAACCTGTTGGCGTGGCCGCAGCGATTACGCCGTGGAATTTCCCGATTGCGATGATTACCCGCAAAGTGGCACCTGCGCTGGCCGCCGGTTGCCCGATCATCGTGAAACCTTCTGAGTTGACGCCGCTGTCGGCTCTGGCACTGGCGGTGCTGGCAGAGCGGGCAGGTTTTCCCTCTGGCGTACTTCAGGTTCTCACCGGATTACCCACCGAGATCGGCAGCACGCTGACTGCCAGCCGCACGGTGCGCAAAATTTCCTTTACCGGATCCACGCGCGTCGGCCAACTGCTGATGCAACAAAGTGCCGACAGCATTAAACGCCTTAGCCTGGAACTGGGCGGTAATGCGCCACTGATTGTGTTTGATGATGCCGATCTCGATGTCACTATCCCTGGCGTCATGGCGAGTAAATTCCGTAATGCCGGTCAGACCTGCGTCTGCGCCAATCGCATTTTGGTGCAACGCGGTATCTATGAGCGTTTCAGCGAGAAACTCCTGGAGGCAGTGGCAACCCTTAAAGTGGGGGATGGCTTTGAACCCAGTAGCACGATTGGGCCACTGATTAACGATCGCGCTGTTGAGAAGGTAAACAGCCATATTGATGATGCGCTTAGTCAGGGAGCGACCTTGCTGCGTGGCGGGATCAGTGCAGCGAATGGCACCTTTGTTGAGCCGACCGTGTTGGGTAATGTCACCAGCAGTATGCGTATTGCGCATGAAGAAACCTTCGGCCCGGTCGCACCGCTTTTTGTCTTCGATAGCGAAGAGGAGGCGATACGCATGGCGAATGACACGCCTTATGGATTGGGCGCTTATTTCTTTACGGAGAATATACGTCGAGCCTGGCGCGTGGCGGAATCATTAGAATTTGGCATGGTCGGTTTTAATACCGGTGCGATATCTTTAGATGCGGCACCTTTTGGCGGAATTAAATTATCCGGTTTAGGACGTGAAGGTTCGCGCTATGGAATTGAAGAGTACCTGGAGCAGAAAACGTTTCATATGGGCAGTTTATAAATGCAGCAATGCGTGTTAAATCGTACCGCTCCAAATAGGTAATCGCGCAATTCATTGCGCATAATGACTTTCATCACCAATTACATAAACAGCGCCGGCGACCTCAGGTTCACGGCGCTGTTTTATTTTGTGCGCGGCGTAATACTTTTCCGGCCTATCACCGTTTTAGTGCAAGTTTCGTGCGAGCTGCACCGTAGGGATGCACGAATTTTGTGAAGTAAATCATCTGTTTATTCCTTCGGCAAATCCGCAAATTTTCCCTCTTCAATACGGCAGAAAATTTTTCTGGGCTGTTTTTTACGCATTTTTATTTTTTACTGGGCTGGCATACTTTCTGCATTAGCTTATTAACGTGACAGATAAATGTAGTGCAAATCGTTAATTGGCGCACATGTGATGGGTGTAACAAATAAGGAATTTTCCATGTTAAGTTTCGACCCTGAAAAAGTTTCTCTCCCGATTGGCCATTATATTGGTGGCCAGCATGTTTCCACCCAGGGCGCGCGTTTTGCCGTTAAAAGGCCATCTGATGGCAAAGTCTATGCCGAGCTGAGCGAAGCCCAGGCCAGCGATGTTGAAAGGGCTGTCACCCTGGCGCATGAAGCGCTGAAAACCAGTGGCTGGCGCAGCTGCCCACCGCGTCAACGTGGCAAAGTGTTACGCCGTTGGGCCGATCTGATTGAAAGCGATCCGTTGCTGGCTCAGCTTGAAGCGCTGGGATCGACGCGCCCCATTAGCGATGTGGTACAGCATGAGATTCCGTTTACCGCAGAGGCCATCCGTTTCTACGCCGAGTGCGCAGACAAATACAGTGGCGATCTGTTCCCGACGCAGGAAAACAGCCTCGGCATGCTGATTTCGGAGCCATACGGCGTGATTGGCGCGATTACACCGTGGAATTTCCCGCTGTCGATGGCCTCGTGGAAATGCGGTCCAGCACTAGCAGCGGGTAATGCCGTGGTGCTGAAACCTTCGGAGCTGACACCTTTCTCTACGGTGCGTATGGCGGAACTGGCGGTGCAGGCCGGTTTACCGGCGGGCATTCTGAATATTGTGCAGGGCAGTGGTGCAGTGACCGGCAGCGCGCTGGTCACCCATCCGCTGGTACGCAAAGTCTCGTTCACCGGTTCCACGGTGACGGGTGCACGCATCATGAGTGACGCAGCACAGCATGGCATGAAGCCTGTCACGCTGGAGTTAGGTGGCAAAAGCCCACAGCTGGTGTTCGATGATGCGGGCGATATCGATGTCCTGGCACAGCGCATCCTGCGCGGCTTCACCGCCAACGGTGGACAGGCATGCGTCGCGGGTACTCGCTTAATTGTGCAACGTGGCATCGCTCAACCGCTGCTGGATCGCCTGGTGGCGCTATGCCAGCAGCCGCAGCCGGGTGTCACCTGGCAAGACAGCAGCCGTTATGCGCCGCTGATAGATGAGCGCCAGGGCAACAAGGTGGCATCGGTGATCGCTGAAGCCAAAGCGCAGGGCGCAGAAGTGTTAGTGGGCGGCGAACGTTTTGCGGATACCGCCGAAGGCTGGTTCTGGCAGCCGACCTTACTGTGCGGCGTGGCGGCAGATAACCCGGCGGTGCAGCAGGAGATCTTCGGCCCGGTGCTGACCGTGCAGGAGTTCGATAGCGAAGAAGAGGGCTTAGCATTGGCGGCGCACGAAACCTATGGCTTGTGCGCCGGTGTGCACACGCTAAGCCTGCCACGCGCCATGCGGGCGATGCGTGCTATCGAATCCGGCACCGTATGGATCAACCGCTACGGTCGCTCCGGTGATTTCATTATTCCTACTGGAGGCTTTCTTGGCTCCGGTATTGGCAAGGATCTGGGTCGTCAGGCGTTTCAGGCCTGCCAGCGCCAGAAGAGTGTATTAATCGATTTCTAAATTCACGTATCAGACAACGACGAGGTCGCGTCATGGCACTGTTTAAACCGAAATTCATCACCTTTGATTGCTACGGCACCCTGATTAACTTTGACATGGCAGGAGCGGCAGAGCGCTGCTTCAAAGATCGGGTGTCAGCCCAAGAGATGCTGGCCTTCACCACCGATTTTGCCATCTATCGCCGCGATGAAGTGCTGGGGGCGTGGAAACCTTACTACGACGTCGTCAGCGATGCGTTGGAGCGCACCTGTAAAAAATGGGGCGTGCAGTGGAGCAAAGCCGATAGCGACTTTATCTACACCGATTGCGCCACCTGGGGGCCGCACCCAGACGTGCCAGCTGGACTCGCCAAAGTGGCGAAAGCGTTCCCACTGGTGCTGCTCACCAACTCAATGAACGATTTGATTCCCCATCACGTGCCGCGTCTTGGTGCACCGATCCACATGACCATCACCGCAGAAGAAGTGGGTGCGTACAAGCCGCAGATGAAAGGCTTCGAGTACATGCTGGACAAGCTGAATTGCGGTCCCGAAGAGATCCTGCATGTTTCGTCGAGCCTGCGCTATGACCTGATGACCTGCTACGACATGGGCATCAAAAACAAAGTGTGGGTCAACCGGGGTCACGATCCGGCCAACCCAGCTTATGAATACACCGAGATTAAAGATATCGGCGGTCTGCCCGCTGTGGTTGGACTCTAAGCCCGGAGGCGGCGATGAAACTCGAATCATTCTGGCAAGCCACGGCACCGGCATTTACTGGCGCAGCGAGTGGCGCACTGCCGTCGGTTGCTGACGTGGTGGTGATTGGCGGCGGATTTACCGGCATCTCAACCGCGCTGAATCTCGCACGACAGGGTATCAACGTGGTGGTGCTGGAAAGTGGCAACGTGATGAGTCAGGCCTCCGCACGTAACGGTGGACACTGCAATACCGGCGTATCGCAAAACTTTGCTTCGCTGGTAGCCAGCCAGGGGATCGAGCAAGCCAGTCGCTTCTATCGGGCTTTTGATGACGCCGTGAGTTATGTCCAGCAACTGGTGCGGGAAGAGCAGATTGAATGTGATTTTCGCCTGTGCGGAAAGCTCAAGCTCGCCAGCAAAGCGTCGCATTTCCCCGGACTGCGCAGTGCATGGCAACTGATGCGTGACACAGTTGACCCGGAAATCGAGTTGATCAGTAAAGATGAGATTCGCCGTGAAGTGGGCAGCGATGCCTTTCACGGTGGCTTATTGCAAAAACGCGGTGGCCAGATGCATATGGGCAAGTTCGGCATTGGTCTCGCCAATGCCGCCGCTCGCGCGGGAGCGAAGATCTTTCCCCATCACGCGGTGACCGGCTTGACGCGCCTGGATGGCTACCGTCATCGCGTCACCACCGCCCAGGGCGAGATCATCGCGGATAAAGTCATGATGGCCACCGGCGTATCGAATGAAGGGCCGTTCCCGTGGTTCCAGCGCCGTATCGTGCCGGTGGGCAGCTTTATCGTCGTCACTGAACCACTGGGTGATGCGCTGATTGAACAAGTGCTGCCTAAAGATCGCACCTATGTGACCTCGCTGAATATCGGCAACTACTTCCGCACCACTGCCGATCGTCGCCTGGTGTTTGGGGGGCGCGCACGTTTTGCCGTCAGCAATCCAACCTCGGATTCGCGCAGTGGCGACGTGTTACGTGCGGCGATGACCGCACTGTTCCCACAATTCGGCCAATCGCGCATCGATTACTGCTGGGGCGGCATGGTGGATATGACGTCCGATCGCCTGCCGCATGCGGGTGAGCACGATGGCGTCTTCTATTCACTGGGTTATAGCGGCCTCGGCACACAGCTGTCGGTGTGGATGGGGCG
>NZ_DAMDQC010000219.1:0-5704 GCF_032082325.1 Pantoea sp. CTOTU50773
CGCCTCCAGCTTGCTGGCGTCCGGACAGAAAAAAGGGTTCTCTTCCACGATGCTCCAGTCTTTCAGCTCGCAGGTTACATCACCAATCTGTGCCAGATAACCACGTACCTGAATGCCGTGCTTCATTTGCAGATACTTTTTGGCAATCGCACCCGCCGCCACGCGCATCGCGGTTTCACGCGCAGAGGAACGGCCACCGCCGCGATAGTCGCGCAGGCCATATTTTTGCTCGTAGGTGTAATCCGCATGGCCGGGGCGGAACAGATCTTTGATTGCGCCGTAATCCTGTGAACGCTGATCAGTATTTTCAATCAGCAGGCCGATAGAGGTGCCGGTGGTGACGCCCTCAAACACGCCGGACAAAATTTTCACCTGATCCGGTTCGCGGCGCTGGGTGGTGTAGCGCGATGTGCCCGGACGGCGGCGATCGAGATCGTGCTGAATATCCGCTTCCGTAAGAGGAATGCCTGGCGGCACGCCATCAACGATGCAGCCCAGCGCAATACCATGCGACTCGCCAAAGGTGGTTACGCGAAAAACTTGTCCAATGCTGTTACCGGCCATTGTGGTTCCTTGTTGCGATGTTGCGGGCGATGTCTCGCCCCATTTTTAGTCTTTGTAGAAGGAGAAGTGATGCTGTGCCGCGACGATCTGCTCGCGCGTCAGCATAAACACACCGTCACCGCCGTTATTGAACTCCAGCCAGGTAAACGGCACATCCGGGTACTGATCCATCATATGCACCATGCTGTTGCCCACTTCACAAATCAGCACGCCCTGCTCACTCAGATAATCCGGGGCACAGGCAAGAATACGGCGCACCAGTTTCAGACCATCACTGCCTGCTGCCAGACCCAGTTCTGGTTCGTGGCGATATTCATTCGGCAGATCGTCCATATCTTCCGCATCCACGTACGGTGGATTGGTGACGATCAGATCATATTTGACCTGCGGCAGGCCACGGAACAGATCGGAGCGAATGGGCGTGACGTGGTGGATCAAACCGTGTTCTTCAATGTTTTGCTCGGCCACGGCCAGCGCATCAGTGGAGATATCCACCGCATCGACTTCCGCTTCCGGGAAGGCATAAGCACAGGCGATCGCGATGCAGCCACTGCCGGTACACATATCGAGAATGTGGTGCGGTTGTTCAGCAACCAGACCGGCAAAACGGTTTTCAATCAGCTCACCAATCGGCGAACGCGGCACTAACACGCGCTCATCGACATAGAATTCATGGCCGCAGAACCAGGCTTTGTTGGTGAGATAAGCCACCGGAATGCGCTCGTTGACGCGGCGAATCACACGTTCAACAATGCGGTGACGCTCGCTGGCCGTCAGGCGCGCATTGCGCATATCTTCTGGGATATCCAGCGGCAGCCAGAGCGTGGGCAGAACCAGTTGGACTGCTTCGTCCCAGGGATTATCCGTGCCGTGGCCGTACCAAATGCCTGCCGCCGAAAAACGGCTGACAGCCCAGCGCAGCATATCCTGAATGGTGTGCAGTTCACTCACTGCCTCATCGACGAAAATCTTGTCCACGTAGCCCTCCGCAGGCCTTAAAATCAATCGGCCGTTAGTTTGCCACGAAGCCGGGCAGAATTCAGCGCAGCGAGGCGAAAAAGCTGACATTTGTTAACGCTAAGCGTTAAGGTATGCCACCGGCTATTAACCAGCCCTTTAACCCTAATTTGAGCCATGAGTAAGAAGACGCCCCTAAACCAGGACGATCAGGCGCTGTTTCGTGAGTTAATGAGCGGAACGCGTAAGCTGAAACAAGACACTATCGTGCACAAACCGGTATTGAAAACCCGCGAAGTCCCGCTGAAAAGACTGCTTTCCGAGCAAGCCGATAACAGTCACTACTTCTCAGATGAGTTTCAGCCTTTGCTCTCCAGCGAGGGGCCGATGCGTTATGTGCGCGCGGATGTCAGTCATTACGAGCTGAAGAAATTGCGACGCGGCGATTACACGCCGGAAATTTTTCTCGATCTTCATGGTTTAAGACAGCAGCAGGCCAAACAAGAGCTGGGGGCGCTCATTGCCGCCTGCCGCCGTGAACACCTGTTCTGTGCCAGCGTGATGACCGGGCACGGCAAGCATATCCTCAAGCAGCAAACACCGCTGTGGTTGGCGCAACATCCGCATGTGATGGCATTTCACCAGGCACCGAAGTTATTTGGCGGCGATGCCGCGCTGCTGGTGCTGATTGAAGTCGAAGAGTGGCAACCACCGGAGCTGCCTTAATCCTTAAAAAGGAAAGGGCCGCAGAAGGCGGCCCATAGAGATATGACTTTTGGTGACATTACATCGCTTTGGCCAGTTTTGACGGGCTGACCTGCCACTCCAGTTTGCCTTCACAGGCGTCTGCATCAAAGTTCACATAAGCAATTGCCGACGTAGCAAACATCGGTGGCGCTTCCTGCGGGCAAAGCTCTGAAACCAGATAGCCCACCAGCGGCAGATGCGAAATGACTAAGGCTGATTTCACACCCTGCTGCGCCAGCGCCTGCAGATAACAGGCCACCATGCCCGGATCGCCACCTGGCGTCAGTTCTGGTAGCACGTCCTGCCCTTCTGGCAGCTTCAGTGCCTCACGAACCGTGGCGAGCGTCTGCTCTGCACGGAGATAAGGGCTCACTAACACCCTTTCGATATCCAGCGCCTGGCCGTTTAGCCAGCTCGCCATCTGGCGCGATTCGTCACAGCCACAGATTGTGAGTGGGCGTACTGAATCACTCGCTGCTTCCAGAGCTGCATCGCCATG
The DNA here is from genome assembly GCF_032082325.1 of Pantoea sp. CTOTU50773. Taxonomy (NCBI): domain Bacteria; kingdom Pseudomonadati; phylum Pseudomonadota; class Gammaproteobacteria; order Enterobacterales; family Erwiniaceae; genus Pantoea; species Pantoea sp. CTOTU50773. The sequence continues at coordinate 2,768 of NZ_DAMDQC010000219.1, forward strand.
ACGCATGATAAAAACTTGCATAAAGCACCGCTGTTGTTTGTCGATATCGTCGGGTACCACAGCACCAGACGCTTCATTCTGCGAATGAACGCTGTGTTTTACCCCAATGGCTTCATTATAGTCAACCGGTTGTTTATTAAATAAGCACATCTCAGAATGGTGCCGCACCACCTTCTTCATGGCACCATAACTAACCCGCTGAATCTGTGCGCCTATTCATATTTGTGCAGAAGTGTAAAAATTCGTTTGCGCTTCTGACATTGCCATTAAAGCGTCACAGGGCGCGAAACGATCGCCATGTTGCTGCATTAATGCACGTAATGTATTGACGATTTGGCTGACGCCGCGTTGATCCATATAGCGGAACGGCCCGCCGAGAAAGGGCGGGAATCCGATGCCAAATACCGCCGCGATATCACCATCCCGAGCATTGCGCACCACGGACTCGTCCAGACAGCGTGCGGCCTCATTCAGCATCATCATCACGCAGCGTTGCGCAATCTGTTCTTCGTTCTGCTTTGCCTGCGGCCTGACGTTAATCAGGCCATAGATAGAGGCATCCACTTTGCGTTTTCCCGGCCAGCGAGCCGCGTTGTAAAGGTAAAATCCTTTCTGGTTTTTACGCCCTTTGCGGCCATCGGCCAGGATGGCATTGACCGCCTCGGGTGCGCTGAAACGCTCGCCATAAGCCTGCAGCAAAATCGGACTGATTTTGCTGCCGACATCAATGCCCACTTCATCCAGCAACTGTAACGGCCCGACAGGAAAACCGAACTTCACTAACGCGCGATCGATATGGTCCACCGGCTCCCCTTCCAGCAAACAGCGCATGGCTTCATTTATATAGGGCGCGAGAATGCGGTTGACGTAAAAACCGGGTTTATCGGCCACCACCACCGCTGTTTTGCCTTGCTGACGCGCCAGCTGAACCGTGGTCGCCAGCGTTTCAGCCGAGGTGCCCGCATGCGGAATCACCTCCACCAGCGGCATTTTGTCCACCGGACTGAAGTAATGCAGACCAATCACATTCTCTGGGCGCTGCGCGTTGGCGGCAATATCACCAATCGGCAACGAAGAGGTGTTGGAAGCGAAGATAGTGTGCGGCTGACAATGACTTTCGATATCCGCTACCATCTGCTGCTTCAACGTCAAATCCTCAAATACCGCTTCAATCACCAGATCGCGCTGGCTGAACCCCTGATAATCGATACCGCCGCTGATGCGCGCCATCTGTTGTTGACGCTCAGCGGGTTTCAGCTGGCGCCGCTTCACTTTTTGACTCAGCAGGTCCCAGCTGTATTGCAATGCATGGTTCACACCATTGAGATTGACGTCTTTAATTCGCACCGGAAAACCGGCTTTCAGCGCCGTTACGCTGGCAATACCCCCGCCCATCAATCCGCCACCGAGCACGCCGATGTGTTTTAATGCGCGCGGTTCAGCCTCGGCCACCGCTTCTTTCTTGATCGCGGTCGAGGCAAAAAACAGACTGCGCAGTGCCGCAGATTCAGGGGTCATCGCCAGCTGGCCGAAGGCGCGCGCCTCCGCCGCGTGTCCGGCGTGGCTGCCCTGCTCCAACCCCGTGCGCACCACTTGCAGAATGCGATCCGCCGCCGGGTAATTCCCCTGCGTTTTGCGGTCGGTTTGACGTTTTGCCATCGCGAATAACAGCGAGCGCGCCAGTGGCGCCTGCATCAGACGATCGCGACGCGACAACTCACGGCGAACAACCTTTCCTTTATGCACACGCGCAATCGCCGTTTCCAGCAAGATGGATTGAGGCACTGCATCGTCAACGATACCCAGTTTCAGTGCCTGTTTAGCACGCAGCTGCTTACCACTCAGAATCAGCGGTAGCGCTTGCGGCACCCCAATCAGTTTTGGCAGGCGCTGCGTCCCGCCCGAGCCAGGTAACAGGCCCAGCTGCACTTCCGGCAGGCCCAGGCGGGTTTTATCATCCAGCGTGCAGATACGTGCGCTGCAGGCCAGCGCCAACTCCAGGCCGCCGCCGAGACAGGCACCGTGGATCGCCGCGACCACCGGGAAAGGCAGCGCCGCAATCTCCGCCATTACCTCTTGCCCCTGGCGGGCTAAAGCTTCCGCTTCTTCTGCCGTCTGGCAATCGGCGATCATGCTGATGTCCGCACCGGCGACAAAGTTATCGCTTTTACCCGAAATCAGCACTAATCCCGCCAGCTTCGGATTGCTGCGCGCTTCAGCCAGCACCGCTTTTATTTGTGGGACAAACTCCGCTTTCAGCGTGTTCATCTTTTCGCCCGGCACGTCGATGGTAATGATGCCGACATGATCGAGGCGCATGTGTAAATGGAATGCAGATGCGCTCATTATTCGGCCTCCAGAACCATTGCGCTGCCTAATCCGCCCGCTGCACAGGCGGTCACCAGTCCTAATCCTCCGCCGCGCCGCCGCAGTTCATGCAACGTTTGGGTGATCATGCGCGCGCCAGTGGCAGCAAACGGATGGCCGTAAGCAATGGAGCCGCCCAACACATTGAAACGTTCTTCATTCACTTCACCCAAGGCATGCGGGCGATTCAGTACCTCTCGCGCAAAACGCTCATCACGGAACATTTTCAGATTGGCCAGCGTCTGTGCCGCAAAGGCTTCGTGCATATCGATCAACGTCAGGTCGTTGAGGGTAATGCCAGCGCGATCCAGCGCCAGCGGTGAGGCATAAGCGGGACCCAGCAACATATCCTGCCAGACATCAATCGCAGTAAACGCGTAGCTGCGCAGATAGCCAAGCGGCGCAATTCCCAGTTCTCGTGCACGGCCTTCACGCATCAAAATCACCGCGGCCGCGCCATCGGTCAGCGGTGTGCTGTTGGCTGCCGTGACGGAACCGTGGCGACGATCAAAGGCCGGTCGCAATTTTGCGTAGTCGCTAGCGCTGGCGTTAAAGCGAATGTTGTTGTCC
>NZ_DAMDQC010000220.1:0-5480 GCF_032082325.1 Pantoea sp. CTOTU50773
GCCGCCTGGCTGGCAAGTTGCAGCAGATGAGTGACGTTTTCATCTTTGCGAAATTGCGTGGGTTCAAACTGAATTGTGGCAACCTTAACGTTCATTATTCAGCCTCCTTACTCAGCAATGGATTGAAGACGGGCTTTGGTCCCTGATAGGCATCAGAAGGTTTCCAGTTGGTCTGCATATCTTGCGGGAACGTCTTGAAGTAATAGCGACCGCGCGTAGCGACGCTGATTGCAACGTGCAGCAGAGGCCCCACCAGCATGGCGATGAACGACGCGTACACCATAGGATAAACACCGAGTACGCCAGCGGCACCAATGGCCACCGCAACGCAAAGGGCAATGACGCCACTTGGGTTCCACATCCGCAGATACTCTTTGCGGAATTCGACAAAATCAGACGGCGCAAGGTGCAACACTTTGCGGCAGACATAATAGTCAGCGAGTATAATGAACACCCAGGTATTGGTCAGAATGCCGGTAATCGACAGGAAAGTACCGGTGTACTGCAGAATGTTGCAGACGTAGAACACCACGCCGAGCAGCCAGACCAGCAGCATCCACCATTGACGGCCTGGACGATAGTTAAACGCCATATCCATGGTATTCGACAATGCGATGGATCCGGAGTAGAGGTTCAGCACGTTAATACGAATCTGTGTAATCACAGCAAACAGCACGCCGGTCAGCCCAATAATCAGCGGGAAGACGAAGCCTGGATCTAATGCCAGTGACCAGACATCCTCTCCCTGAATGTGTGGCATCAGGGTATAGGCCATAAACGCGCCGAACAGCATCACCACTACAATCGGAATCAGCATACCCAGCATGATAGTCGCCGTGCCTTTATGGCTGACGCCGGGACGAGCGAAGCGGCCATAATCAGTCGCCATCAGGCCCTGAAACACAATTTGTCCATTGGCCATGTTCATCACTAACCACAGCGCATTGCTGTCGACTTCCGCTCTAGGCTGCCAGCCACCGAAGCCCACCGACGGATAATGGTGCGTGAGTTGCCAGATGCAGAAACCGAACAGCAAGATGAAGATCGGCACGCCCCAGGTTTGCAGGAACTGCATCGACGACATGCCTTTCCAAACAAACCAGATTGCCGCCAATCCCATCAATGCAAAAATCGCAATGCCGGTAACGGAGTTAACCGGGACACCCGCATAGTTCGCAATGGCATGCGACACGATGGTGCCTTCAAACAAGAAGTAAAAAATAAAATTGATGGCATAGATCAGTGAGGTAAAGGCCGAACCCATATATCCGAAGCCCAACCCTCGTGTCATCAGATTGAGCGACAGGCCCTCTTTACTGGCCATTTTCATAATGCAGGAGCCAATTAAGGTCGCAAACACCACCATATATCCAATCGGTAATAGCAGCAGCGGCCAGCCGACCTGATAGCTCATATCCGCGCCGAGGCTGAACCAAAACATGGCGGTCGAGTTTCCCAGTAACACTAAAATGATGGCCGGGATCGGCCAGCGATAGTGGGAGGGAACACGCACAACGGCATAATCTTCCACGGCTTCCGCTTCGGTGATGTCTTGAGGTCCCTGAAACCACGCTTTTAACTTGCTCATAATTTTACTCCAATAAAAAAAGCCCCGCCGACAGCATTGCCGGTGGGGCTTCTTCGCCTGAATTCGATGTATTGGAGTGGCAGAGTGCCACAAACCGCTTACCAGACTTCGGCGCCTGTTCCTGACATGCAGGATGCGGTTGACAGTAATAAGCAATTACCGTGCCAGAGGGTAAATGAGAGTGTTTCAACACCTGATAGGCAGTTTTCCACGTGATCGAGCCTTATGACGGTGCAACTTGCACCGTCATTGATCGTGCTAACGTTATCTGCCAATCAACCAAATGGGTTGTTATTCGAGAGGGATGAGTGAGCAAAAATGAACGGGCTGGGCAATCGACAGGCAATAAAAAAGCCGATGACTGTTGCCAGTTATCGGCTTTTCGTTTGAAGCGAAATTACGCGTTCAGCAACTGATTCGCGGTTTTCTCCACCAGCGCCAGCAGGACTTTGATGTCTTCCAGCGTCACGGTTGGGTTCAGCAGCGTCAGTTTCAGGCAGGTAACGCCCTGGTTTTCAGTCACGCCAACGTTAGCGCGGCCTGAATCCAGCAGAGCATCGCCGATGCGCTGGTTGAACAGAGCAATCTGCGCGGTATCGGTCAGCTGCTCTGGACGATAGCGGAACAGCACGCTTGCCAGTTGCGGCTGCATCACCAGCTCAAGGCGTGGTTCTGACGCAACAAACTTCGCCACTTCCTGTGCCAGCGTCACACCGTGGTCGATGATCGCGGCATACTGTTTCTGGCCCAACGCTTCCAGACCCATCCACAGTTTCAATGCATCGAAACGACGCGTGGTCTGCAGAGATTTTGAAACCAGGTTAGGAACACCGGCTTCTTCATCGAACTCAGAGTTCAGGTAAGCCGCCTGATAGCGCATCAGCTCATAGTGACGCTCGTCTTTCAACAGGAATGCGCCACAGCTGATGGTCTGGAAATACTGTTTGTGGAAGTCGAGAGTCACCGAATCCACTAACTCCAGGCCGTCCAGATAGTCACGATACTTTTCAGACAGCAGCAGTGCACCGCCCCAGGCTGCATCGACATGCATCCAAATGTTGTGCTCAGCCGCGATGCCCGCGATTTCGCGAAGTGGATCAATCGCACCCGCATCGGTAGTACCAGCCGTCGCGACAATCGCCAAAATCTGCTCGCCATTGGCTTCGGCCTGCGCCAGTTTGGCTTTCAGGTCGTTAACGTCCATGCGTGCGAACTGGTCAGACTTCACCTGCACCACAGAATTGTAGCCGTGGCCAAGCAGCGCCATGTTTTTCTGTACCGAGAAGTGCGCGTTCTCAGAACACAACACTTTGATCTTACGCAGATCGCCAGTGATGCCGTCCAACTGCACTGAATGACCTTGACGCTGATAGAACGCATCACGCGCCAGCATCAGACCCATCAGGTTGCTTTGGGTGCCACCACTGGTGAACACGCCAGCATCGCCTGCTGGGTAACCCACCTGTGCACGCAACCATTCGATCAGTTTGACCTCAATGATGGTGGCAGAAGGGCTCTGATCCCATGAGTCCATACTCTGGTTGGTGGCGTTGATCAACACTTCGGCAGCCTGGCTAACGACCAGGCTAGGGCAGTGCAAGTGCGCCACACATTGTGGGTGGTGCACTGACAGGCTGTCTTTCAGGAAATACTCAATCGCGCGTTCAATCGCGGCCTGGTTACCCAGGCCGTTTGGATTGAAGTCGAGCGTGATACGCTCGCGCAGTTCGGCAACGCTTTTGCCTTGATACATCTCAGGCTGTTGCAGCCACTGCACAACCGCGGCGCTGCTTTGGGCAATCGCCTGCTGGTACGCCTCAATGCTTTGTGCAGAGGCGGCCAGAATCGGGTTTACTTCAGACATTTACTCTTCCAATCAAACAGGTTTGACGCCAGCGCCAATCAGCGCCTGCTCAAATTTATCCAGGAAAATCGCCAGCTCTTCGTTGGTGATCAGCAGTGACGGCAACAGACGCAGTACTGCACCGTGACGACCGCCACGCTCCAGAATCAGACCTGCTTCGAAGCACTTCTTCTGCAGCAGTGCAGAAAGTTCACCATCAGCCGGCAGGCTACCCATATGGTCAGCCGCTTCGTTTGGTTTAACGATCTCGATACCGATCATCATGCCCAGACCGCGGATGTGGCCGATAACCGGGAAGCGTTTCTGCATCTCAGCCAGCTGTGCTTTCAGCCATTCACCTTGTTCAGCCACTTTACCGGCGATGTTCTGCTCGGTCAGGACTTTCAGAGTGGCCAGACCGGTTGCCATCGCCAGCTGGTTGCCGCGGAAGGTACCGGTATGGTGACCTGGAGACCAGGCGTCGAACTGCTTTTTGATACCCAGAACAGCCAGTGGCAGACCACCGCCTACTGCTTTAGACATCACGATAATATCTGGCTCAATGCCTGCGTGTTCGAAGGCAAAGAATTTGCCGGTACGGGCAAAGCCTGCCTGAACTTCATCAAGAATCAGCAGAATACCGTGTTCCTGAGTGACTTTACGGATGCGCTGCAGCCACTCGACCGGAGCAGGGTTCACACCGCCTTCACCCTGAACGGCTTCCAGGATAACGGCTGCAGGCTTGCGCACGCCGCTTTCCACGTCGTTGATCAGGTTTTCGAAGTAGTAAGTCAGGGCTTTCACACCCGCTTCACCGCCGAGACCCAGTGGGCAACGGTACAGATGCGGGTAAGGCATGAACTGCACTTCTGGCATCATGCCGTTAACGGCTTCTTTCGGTGACAGGTTGCCAGTCACAGCCAGCGCACCATGAGTCATACCATGGTAACCACCAGAGAAGCTGATCACGCCGCTACGGCCAGTGACTTTCTTCGCCAGCTTCAGTGCTGCTTCAACCGCATCCGCACCAGAAGGACCGGTGAACTGCAGGCAATATTCTTTACCCTGGCCAGGCAGCAGCGAGAGCAGAGATTTTGAGAATTGATCTTTCAGAGGTGTCGTCAGATCAAGAGTATGTAACGGCAAGCCGCTGGTAATGACATTTTGGATGCTCTGCAGAACATCAGGATGGTTATGACCAAGTGCCAGCGTCCCTGCGCCAGCCAGGCAGTCAAGATATTGTTTATTCTCGACATCTGTGATCCACACGCCGTTGGCTTTGGCAATCGCTAAAGGCAACTTGCGCGGGTAGCTCCTGACGTTTGATTCAAACTCAGCCTGACGGGCTAAGAAAGCGTCGTTGTTTCCATTGAATGCGTTGGCACCAAAATTATCAATACGGACTTTATCCGTCATCATATCTCTCCTTCAACCGGGGCTCGTGATGGCTGGCCGATTGACTAGTTGAACAAAAAAGTATCAGTGGTTTAAAAAACGCGGCCAATATAGAGCCTTTTGACGTACATCACAATGATTTATTTTGTTTAGATTTGTTTATTCTTTTCATATAGGAATCAGGGCGTTGGCCACTAATTGGCCGGCTATTTTAGCGCCAGCAGATGAAGTGGTTATTAAATAATCGTGTTAATAAAAAGACTTATGCCCGCCAGAGCAATCCAGGGACCAAAAGCAAGGGGTTGAGAGAGGTCACGTTGCCAGCCAATACTGGCGAAAAATAGTGCGCAAATTGCGCCACTACAAGCTAGCAAAAGCACATAGGGTAAAAGTGCCCAACCCAGCCAGGCGCCTAATGCCGCCACTAACTTTGCATCGCCCATACCCAGTGCTAATTTACCACTAACACTTTGATATAAATGGCTGATTAACCAAAGTGCGCTGTAACCTGAAACCACGCCAAACACGGCATCATTGAGTGAGCCCGGTAGCCATCCGACTGCTTTTAATAATAGTCCAAACCAAAGCAATGGCAGGGTGATCACATCCGGCAACAAATAATGGTCAATATCGATCAGCGATAGGGTTAGCAGC
>NZ_DAMDQC010000221.1:0-5407 GCF_032082325.1 Pantoea sp. CTOTU50773
ATCAACTGTTCGATGTCTTTCGCTGCACCGGCGCTACGCTGTGCCAGGTTGCGCACTTCACTGGCGACCACGGCAAAACCACGCCCCTGCTCACCGGCTCGGGCCGCTTCGACCGCCGCGTTCAATGCGAGAATATTGGTCTGGAAAGCGATGCTGTTAATGACGGCAGTAATGTCGGCACTTTTCTTCGAGCTGTCGGAGATTTCCCCCATGGTGCTGACCACATCGCGCACCGCTTTACCGCCCTGATTCGCATTGTGTGAAGCTTCTGCGGCAATCTGGCTGGCCTGCCGCGCGTTCTCGGCGTTATTTTTAACGGTAGCCGTTAACTGTTCCATGCTGGCAGCCGTTTCCACCACCGCCGCCGCCTGCTGCTCGGTACGTGATGACAAATCGAGGTTGCCCTGATTGATCTCGCTAGCGGCTTGCGACACGCTGCTGACGCTATGCAACACATCGCCAATCATACTGCGCAGACGGTCGTTCATCCGCCCCATCGCCGAGGTCAGCTTGCCGAGTTCATCATGACGATCGGTGGTAAACTGCGAGCTTAAATCGCCGCTGGCAATGCGCTCCGCCAGCTCAAGATTGTGGAATACCGGACGCGTAATCTGACGGATGATGTACCACGCTACCAGTACGCCAAACAGAATCGCCAGCCCCCCAATCAACAGGGATAGCGTTGCTGAACCGTTCGCCAGTTCATCATTGCGCTCCTTGACGATGGCAATGATCTTTTTGATCGCCGCACTGCTCTTATCACCCGCGACTTTTACCGTGTCTTCTGACGCACGCAGCTGACCATAGCTGTCCGCCGCTTGCAGGCTGAGATCTTTAAAGCGTTCGGTATCCTGCCACAGCGCGGTAAATCCGCCCTGCTGTTCTGGTGGCAGCTGAGCCAACAAGGCTTTCATACCCTGATCGGCCTGCTGGAAATGGGTTTGCAAGGTATTGCGCAGGGTATCGGAGACATTGAAGCGCAGCGCCCAGGCTTCTTCACGCACGTTGCTAATGGCGAAGAGCTGTTCATAGATCTGATTGGTCAGTTCTGGATTGGTCACTGGCGTGCGGATCAACTGCATATAGCGCGAGGTCATGTCTTGCTGGCTCAGGGAATCGAGCTGTGCTCGCTGGCTATTTAGCTGCTGCGTGGCTTGCGTCATCGCGCCAATACTGTTTTGGAAGCTGGCGAGATGAGTATCCAGTTCATCCACCAGCGCGCGGGCATTGTCTGTCCAGGAGAGTTGTTTAGCCTCGCGATTCAGTTGCTGTGCATGAGCGACGTATTCGGCCATCACCTTGCCGGATTTATCATCACCATACAGGTATTTGAGGCGGTTAATTTTGGCCTGGAACACCTCAATGTTGATGTCATAGATCAGATTGGTTTTCTGATAGATGTCATGAATCGCATTGAAACGCTGCACGCTGATGCCGGTGGCTAATGCCACTAACAGCAACACGATGCCAAATCCTGCTGACAATTTTCGGGTGATGCGTACATTACGTAAACGGGATACCAGCCCCATGTTCCCTCTCCTGCGAATGTTGTTTTTGTAAATTCTGTTAAGGGAGTTATCGGAGCGAGGCGGGATTTGTTTATCGCGGAGATCACAAATAAACGATTACAGGATGTTATGCGCCGCCGGGCAGCGGCGCGAGCAGGTTATCGCGCGGATTGCGGGGCTAACTGGCTGATAAACAGGCCTGCCGCACTCACCGCATCCACCGCCACTTTCCCTAACTGCTGGCGAATGCTGTCGCCTAGCGCGATGGTGGAAAAACCGGTGCATGAGAAGGCGATGACTTCAATGCCATCGCGATAAAGACTATCCGCACAGGCCAGGGCGCTGGCGCGACCTTCTGCGCTCAGCAAGTCCGTGGTGTTCAGCACCCCTTCCGGACGCGCGTAGCGCACGGATTCACCCAGCAACTGACGGAAAGGCGCCGGGGCCGCCGCGCCAATCCCCATCACCGCGACAGGACGCTTGAGCATACGCGCAATGCTTGCCGATGCCGAACCGGCGCTGATGACGGGAATCGATACGGCATCGCGCAATGCCGCAAGGCCAGGATCGGCGGCGCAGCTGAGAAACAGCGCATTGCAGCCGTCGGACTCTAATTGCCGCCCGAGCGTAACGATCTTAGGCACCGCCAGCGATTCACTGGCATCATCAAAAATCCCTTTGTGCTGATCGGGGATCGCCCGGCTAATTGAGTTGATAGCGTACTCCTGATAAATCAGCCGACCATGTTCTTCGACAAAGTGCTGATCTGGATGGGTTAATACGCGGATTATCCCCAGCATGGCTGTTACTCCTGGTCTGATGTTAAACAGGTTTGCAAAGTGGCCTGGTTTTTATCGTGTCGAGTAACATGGCAGGTTTATGCAAAAGCGGCAACACGTACCCGCCGCTGGTTTGATCTACAATGCTGCTCCTACTTCCGCGATCACACCGCGTAACCACTGATGCGCCACACTGTCCTGCGTCCTGCGATGCCAAAGCAGATCAAATGGAATCGAGGGCAGCGCCAACGGCGGTTCAAACATGATGATGTCGCCCTGGCTGGCTGAAGTGGTGCCCACGCGGCGCAGTACCGTTGCCACATAATCCGTTCCCGGCAAGAGCGCGGGCACGGTAAACATGGTGGGCAACGTCAGACTGATGGTGCGAGCCAGACCTTGCTCACGCAATTGTTGGTCCACCAAGCCGTAATGGTTGCCTTCCGGTGACACCAGGATGTGGCGCATTGAGAGAAACGCTTGCAGGTTCATGCCTTTACGCGCGGCTTCGTGGTCGCGCCCGACTAAGGTGACAAAGTCATCACGTAGCAATGGCTCGGAAAGAATTCGGTTTTCTTTTTTGGTTGGCGGTACACCTACGGCAATATCAATCTTGCCCGCATCGAGTAGCGCCACAACCTCATCACGATCAATAAAATACCGCACATGAATCGTGCAATGAGGTGCCACTGCCGCCAGCTTTTTGGTTAACGCGGGCAGCAGCACATGCATCGGATACTCCGTCAATCCCAGGGTAAAACTGCGCTGTTTGGCTGTGGGATCAAAGACCTCTGCGGGCTTCATTAAATGACGCACCTGCCCTAACGCATCGGCCACCGGTATCGCAATCTCCTGCGCTTTCGCCGTGGGCAACAAGCCTTCTGCGCTGCGGATAAAAAGCGGATCGTCAAAGACACGGCGCAAGCGAGAAAGCGCGGCACTCATCGCCGGTTGGCTTACGCCAGCCAGTGCCGCCGCTTTAGTGACGTTGCGCTCCAGCATTAAGGCATTGAATGCCACCAGCAAGTTGAGATTGAATCCTTCAAAATTCATATTTTGTATAATGCTCTATACCAATCATTTGTTGGATGGATAGTGTCAGATTCAGGAATACTGCACAAGCCGGTGAGATGCACCGCTAACTAATCCAATAAGGTTTCCAACATGTCTGCGACACAACCACTGAACCAACGCCTGCAAGCTGAACGTACTGCGGTAGAAAACCTCTATCGCGCTTTTAGTGACAAAAATCCCGATCTGCTGGATCTGGCGGTCACACCAGATTGGGATGACATCCCACTGGCGCCAGGTCAGGGGCCGGGACCAGAAGGATTTAAGCCACTGCTGGCAGTTTTTATCGCCGCGTTCCCGGATATCAACATCACTGTGCACGACATGCTTCAGGAGCCTGGAAAGATTGCTGTGCGTGCAGAAATTACCGGTACGCACCAGGGTGAGTTTATGGGCATTGCGCCAACCGGTCGTCGCATTAGCGTGCGCCTGCACGAATTCCACTTGCTTAACGGCGAGCGCGTGACCACCACCTGGCATATGGAAGATTGGTTTGCCATGTTCCAGCAGATTGGGCAATTCCCAACTCCCTAAAAGAAGCACTGCAGATAGCGTATAACTCATGGCAGAAGTCCTCGGCATTGTTAGTCACTAATGACGCAGCGGAGAGTTAAGGACATAAACAAGCCTTTGACGAATTAACAGCGATCAACTGCATGGTTTAAGCCAGGCATAATCTTCCCCTACTATGCTAAGCACCAAACGTTAATCAGTGTTCACAGGCGGAAGAATGAAAGTCGTGTTGTGTGCGTATCATGAGATGGGATGCGCGGCGCTGGAAAGTTTGCAGGAAGTGGGATTTGAAGTGGTGTGCGTGTTCACCCACGCGGGAGCCCATCAGGAAAATAGCTTCTTTGACTCGGTTGAAGCCATGGCGCTGCAGCAACAGATCCCGGTGTTTTGTCCGGACGATATCAATACGCCAGAATGGATTGCCAAAGTAGCGTCGCTGCAACCCGATGCGATTTTGACCCTGTCTTATCGACAAGCGCTCTCTCCTGCCATGATTGCCACCGCCAAAAAAGGCGCATTCAATGTGCATGCTTCGCTGCTGCCCGCCTATCGCGGACGTGCGCATCTCAACTGGGTGATTATCCGCAATGAGCGTGAAACCGGGGTGACGCTACATCGCATTAATGACGTGCCAGACGGCGGGCCAATTTTGGCGCAAAGCCGTGTCGCTATCACTGATGAAGATGAGGCGCTTTCATTACATCGCAAACTGGTACGCACCACGCGTGAACAGTTGCCAAACTGGCTGCGCGCTCTGCGGGCGGGTAGTTTGATTGAACGCGTGCAGGATGAAAGTCTCGCCAGCGAACCGGGACAACGAAAGCCTGAGGATGGGCAGATTCACTGGCATCAGTCTGCCGATGAGATTTATGCTCTGATTCGCGGCGTTGCTTATCCGTGGCCTGGTGCGTATAGCCTGATGGGAGAACAGCGTTTTATCGTGTGGAAAAGCCGCGTGATTACCCAGTCGCATCAGCACGCAGCGGGCAGCATTATTTCCATCGATCCGCTGTATATCGCCTGTGGCGAAAATGTGCTGGAAATTGTCGCAGCGGGGTTATCGCATCACGACAATTTTAGTGCGGCGCAGCTCGTGCAGCACATCTCACTGTGCGTGGGGATGCAACTGAAGTCATGTTGAGCTGGCGATTTCAGGCTGAAATCGCCAACTTTTATCACCAGCGGGTCGCTGCCATATCAATCACAAAGCGATATTTCACATCACCCTTCAGCATGCGCGCAAATGCATCTTCGACTGCTTCACCCGCAATCAATTCGATATCTGCCGTGATGTTGTGTTCGCCGCAGAAATCCAGCATCTCCTGCGTCTCTTTGATGCTGCCGATGGATGAGCCGCTGATGCTCAGGCGACGGAAGACCATCGGCGTGACGTCAGGAGCCTGATGCGGTTGTTCCGGAATGCCTACCAGCACCAAACGACCATTGGTTTTGAGCGTGGCGAGGTAGGGATCGAGATCGTGAGGCGCGGACACGCAGTCGATAATGAAATCGAGAGAGGTTCACGCCGCTGCCATCTGT
>NZ_DAMDQC010000222.1:0-5289 GCF_032082325.1 Pantoea sp. CTOTU50773
AGGAAGACTGACAGCACCGATCCGGTGTTGTCTGGCGCAGAGGATCGCTCGCGCCCTTTCCCTCCTCCTGTATCTGCGGGTCTCAGTCAACACTGAGAGGCCGATGTGAATTCCCTAGATATCCCGGATAACCTGCTGTGAGCCGCTGGACGGTATTAGGCTGCGGCGTGGCAGGCCTGTGCGTGGCAACGCTGCTGGCTGAACGCGGCGAAGACGTCGACGTCATTGGCGACGACTCCCGCCAGGCCGCGTCGTGGTTTGCTGGCGGCATGCTTGCACCCTGGTGCGAATCCGAAAGTGCACCGCAGGAAGTGATCTCTCTCGGTCAACACGCTGCTGGCTGGTGGCAACAGCGTGTCAGCAGCGTGGCACATCAGGGAACGCTGGTGGTAGCGCCACCGCGCGATAGCCAGGAACTGACTCGCTTCGCACGCATGACCGAACAGCACCAATGGGTCGATCCCGGTGAGCTTGAACCTCTGCTGGCCGGGCGTTTTGCGCGTGGGCTGTTTTTTGCCGAGGAGGCGCATCTCGACCCGCGCCTGGCGCTCACCGAAATGCGCGAAAAGCTGTTACAGCGCGGCGTGCGTTTTGATGCACAACACCCTTCGGGTCGGGTGATTGATTGTCGTGGCATGCATGCCAAAGCCGACCTTCCGCGTCTGCGTGCGGTGCGTGGCGAGATGGTGATTCTGCACAGCGAAGAGGTGCAGTTCTCGCGTCCGATTCGTCTGTTGCATCCGCGCTTTCCGTGCTATCTGGTGCCGCGCAGTAACGGCCATTTCATGCTGGGTGCCACGATGGTGGAAAGTGACGATGACAGCGCGATCAGCGCACGCGCCTTGATGGAACTGCTCAGCGCGGCATACGCCATTCATCCTGCTCTTGCCGAAGCCCGCGTGGTGGAAAGCGGCAGCGGTTTACGTCCTGCTTATCCGGCCAACCTGCCGGAAATCCATTATCAAAACGACACTTACTATCTTAACGGCATGTATCGCCACGGTTTTCTGCTGGCGCCAATGATGGCAGAACAACTGATGCAGCGCCTTTTCGGGGAACAATCCTATGAATATTCAGCTTAACGGCCGGGCGATCCGCACTGAGGCCAGCACGCTCAGCGAATTGCTGATCGAGCAGCAAATTGATGCCGCCTGCGTTGCCAGCGCTTTCAACGGCAACTTTGTACCTAAAAGTCAGTACAGCAGCCAGCAGCTGGAAGAGGGCTGTCAGTTGGAAGTCTTGTCCCCGATGCAGGGAGGTTGAAACATGTTTTACGATTTCACTCCCCAGTCACGTTTTCTGCTTGGCACCGCGGGCTATCCATCACCGGCGATTCTGCAACAGGCCATTGCCGCCTCTGGCACGGAAATCATCACTGTGAGTTTGCGTCGTGAAGGCGCGGCGGGTGCGGCTTTTCGCGAGATGCTGACCGGGCTGGACATTCGCGTGCTACCGAATACCGCAGGCTGCCACACGGTGAAAGAGGCGGTAACCACCGCGCAGATGGCGCGCGAGCTGTTTAATACCTCGTGGATCAAACTGGAGGTAATTGGTCATGCCGACACGCTCCAACCCGATCCTTTTGCGCTGGTTGAAGCGGCACGCATCCTGTGTGCGGATGGTTTTCAGGTCTTCCCGTACACCACCGAAGATTTGATCGTCGGTGAGAAGCTGCTGGAAGCCGGTTGTGAACTGCTGATGCCGTGGGGTGCGCCGATCGGTTCCGGGCAGGGCCTGCGCAACATTGAAGGATTACGCGCGATGCGGGCATGGTTCAGCGACATCCCGTTGATAATTGATGCAGGCATCGGTGCGCCATCACAGGCCGCGCAGGCGATGGAGATGGGCTTCGATGGCATCCTGCTCAATACTGCCGTGGCGAAAGCCGGCGATCCGGTTGGCATGGCGAACGGGTTCCGTCTGGCGATTGAAGCGGGACAGGCCGCACGCAGTGCTGGTTTGATGGAGAAGCGCGATATGGCGGCAGCTTCAACACCGATCTTCGGTCTGGCGAGTTTGAGTTAAGGAGCCACCATGGATCGCTATCAACGGCAGATGATGCTGCCGGAAATCGGTGTCGAAGGTCAGCAAAAGCTGGCGGATGCGCGCGTCCTGGTGGTGGGGGCAGGCGGGTTGGGCGCTACATTACTGCCGCAGCTGGTTGGCGCAGGCGTCGGTTTTATCCGCCTGTGTGACGACGATGAAGTGGCCTTACACAATCTTCATCGCCAGACGCTGTTTACGATGCAGGACATCGGTCACAGCAAGGCAGCACGTGCGCAACAGGCGCTGTTGCAACGTAATCCCGAGGTGCAGATAGAGGTGGTGCCACGGGCTATCGGCGCCAGCGATCTGCCGCACCTCCTCACGGATATCGATCTGGTGATTGATGCCGCTGATAACTTCGCGGTGACCTATCAACTCTCCGACGCCTGTCTGGCAACGCAGATTCCTTTGATCAGTGCATCAGTATTAGGTCGTCAGGGCTACGTCGGTGGCTTCTGCGGCAGCGCGCCGAGCTATCGGGCACTGTTTCCACGCTTACCCGCCTCCGCAGCCAACTGTAACACCGCAGGCGTGATGGGACCGGCAGTGGCGACTTTGGGTGCAATGCAGGCTCAGATGGCACTCAGCGTGCTGTTGGATCTGCAACCTTCACCCCTCGGCAGTGTGATCAACTGTGACTTCATCAACTGGCATATGCGCGCATTTCGTTTTGACGGCGCGGAAGAGCCAGAAAACAGCGTGCCCTTTATCGACGAGCAACTGCTGACGAAAGATGATTGCATTGTCGAGTTGCGCAGTGTGGAAGAAGCCCCCGTCAGCGTAGCGAACATCGTCGAACGCATTCTGCCGCAGGCGATAGCCGATTGGCAGCCGCCGCAGGATCGGCGCATCGTGCTGGTATGTGCCAGCGGCATTCGCGCGGCGCAGGCGGCCTCGGTGTTGGAAGCGCGAGGGTTTACCCGTCTGGCAATGTTGGCGGCAAAGCGACCATGAATCCGATCGGATTTAATGACATCACCTTTAGTTGGGGCGAACAGGCGCTGTGCCAGCAACTCAATCTGCAACTGCGCGGCGGTAAAACCACGGTGCTATTAGGGCGTAGCGGCATTGGGAAAAGCACCTTATTGCGGCTGGTGGCGGGTTTGCTGCAGCCGCAACAGGGCGAAATCAGTGGCTTACCGGGCAAAGTGGCGTGGATGGGGCAACAGGATCTGTTGTATCCGTGGCTGACGGTGCTGGAAAACGTGATGCTTTCCGCTCGGCTCAACGGTGAAAAACCGGACCGCGCGCGTGCGTTGGCGCTGCTTAAGCAGGTGAAGCTGAGTGAGGTGGCGCAAGCCTCACCGGATAAGCTTTCAGGCGGGATGCGGCAGCGTGTGGCACTGGCACGTACACTGTATGCCCAACGCGAAGTGGTGCTGATGGATGAGCCCTTCGCCACGCTGGATGTGATGACCAAACTCAGTCTGCAAACCCTGACTGCCATGCTGCTCAAGGGCAAAACGGTGCTGCTGGTTACGCACGATCCGCTTGAAGCCTGCCGTATGGCCGATGACATCGTGCTGTTGCATGGCCAGCCGTTAGCGGTTGAAAGCTGGCCGGTGCCTGCGGGTGATGCTCCCCGATCCCTTGATGATCCTCGCCTGCTACAGGCGCAGGGCGAACTCTTTTCCCGACTGAATCAAGATGAAAAAACTGTTTAGCGCGATCTATCTGATCGCGGTGCTGCTGTGTGGCTGGCTGCTGGCGCGGCAGCATGGCGTGCCTGACTTTTTGCTGCCTTCGCCACTGGCGGTGTTGGAGGCATTATGGCTGCATCGCCAGCTGCTGGCGCATCACGCGCTGTTTACCCTGGCAGAGATTGTGCTGGCCCTGCTGCTGGGCGTTGGGACGGGCGTGACGCTGGCGGTCCTGATGGCAGGCAGCCAGACGCTGCGTCGCGTGCTGTTTCCGCTCGTGACCGCCAGCCAGGCGATTCCGGTGTTTGCGCTGGCGCCACTGCTGGTGTTGTGGCTGGGATTTGGCATCGCCTCCAAGGTGGTAGTCGCGGCGTTAATCGTTTTCTTCCCGCTGTGTCTGTCGCTATTTGATGGCCTGTGCCGTACGCCCTCCGGCTGGCTGGAACTGGCGGGCACGCTGAATCCTTCACGTGCGCGGATTTTCTGGCACGTGCGCTGGCCCGCAGCGCTCCCGCAGTTCTTTTCCGGTTTGCAGATGGCGGTGGTGCTGGCCCCGATTGGGGTGGTGATTGGCGAATGGGTCGGTGCCAGCAAAGGGCTGGGCTATCTGATGATGCAATCCAACGCTCGGCTGGAAACGGCCACCAGCTTTGCTGCTTTGTTGCTGTTATTGATGCTGGCGCTGCTGCTCTCCGGCGGCGTCGCATTGCTGCGTAAAAAATTCCTCTGGCACTCAACATAAGGACGTCCCTTGAACACCCTACGTAACGCGATTACCGCTTTGCTGCTGCTGGCGACCACCAGCGCGCACGCCGAACAAAAAGTTCGCCTGCTGCTCGACTGGTTTGTGAACCCTAACCATGCAGCCATTTTTGCCGCGCAGTACAGCGGTGCTTTCAAGAAGGAAGGGCTTGATGTCGAGATGATCGCCCCGGCTGATTCGGCGTCGGTGCCGCTGCTGCTGGCGGCAGGCAAGGCCGATCTGGCAATCAGCTACCAGCCACAGCTTTACACGCTGGTAGAGAAGGATGTTCCGGTGATCCGCGTGGGCACGCTGATTGGTCAGCCGCTGAATACGCTGACCACCGTGTCCAGCGATATCCATTCGCTCAAAGATTTAGCGGGTAAAACGCTGGGTTACGCGGTGCCAGGATCGGAAGATGTGGCGATCCTCAATATGCTGAAATCGCAGGGCGTGGATGTCAATTCGGTGAAATTAATCAGCCTGAATATGGATTCCACTTCGGCGCTGCTGACGCACAAAATCGATGGCGCGATGACCATTTTCCGCAATTACGAGCTGATCGATTTGCAGGATAAGGGCGCGAAGCCGGTGGTGTTTAAACCCGAAGATTATGGTGTGCCCGCTTATGATGAGCTGATCATTCTGGCGAACAACAAGAGCGCGGCCCAGGACAAGCGTATTCCGGCATTCTTACGCGGTCTGGACGCGGGTGTGGTGTGGTTGCGTGCGCATCCGGAAGAAGCCTGGAAGGCGGTTATTAAGCAGTATCCTGAGCTGAACAACAAACTCAATCATCAGGCCTGGGAAGCGACATTGCCGCTGTATGATGGGCACAGCGCCACATTTGATAAAGCAAGG
>NZ_DAMDQC010000223.1:0-5240 GCF_032082325.1 Pantoea sp. CTOTU50773
CGCCGTTTGTGGGAAGCCGTAGGTGTGCATGTTAGCCGCCTGATGCGCGTCCGTTATGGCTATATTCAGTTGCCAAAAGGGTTACCTCGCGGTGGCTGGATGGAGATCGAATTACCGGCGGTTAACTACCTGCGGACGCTCGTGGATATGGCGGAAGAGACGGTAACGAAAGTCGCGGTTGAAAAAGACCGTCGTCGTACTAAAGCCAATCAGATTCGTCGCGCGGTAAAACGTCATAGTAATGTAAGCGGCAGCCCACGTCGCGGCGGCAGCAGTAGCAGCCGCAACAGCAGCACGCGGACCAGTGGAACTAACAAGCGCGGTTCCTGATATGCCCGTGACGCCGCATGCAGCGGCGTCACTGTTTTACCAATCTATTCCCTGCTGAGCCTGAATGCCTGCATCAAATGCATGCTTAACCGGGCGCATCTCGGTCACGGTATCCGCCATCTCGAGCAAGGTTCGATGGCAGCCTCGACCGGTGATAATCACACTTTGTTGAACCGGACGTTGTCCCAGCACGCGCACCAGTTCATCCAGATCCAGATAATCCATACTAACCATGTAGGTGATTTCATCGAGGATCACTAAATCCACATGCTCATCGGCAAGCATACGCTTTGCCGCCTGCCAAACCTGTTGGCAGGCGGCAGTATCGGTCTCCCGATTTTGAGTATCCCAGGTAAAGCCGGTTGCCATCACCTGAAATTCCACGCCATGCTGTTCCAGCAAATTGCGCTCACCATTTGGCCATTCACCTTTAATAAACTGCACGGCGGCAACGTTTTTACCGTGCCCGCAAGCGCGTAAAGCCGTACCAAAGGCGGCGGTGGTTTTGCCTTTGCCGTTGCCGGTGAACACCATCAAAATGCCGCGCGCTTCTGTCGCGGCAGCAATCCGCGCATCAACCTGTTCTTTTAAACGCTGCTGTCGTTGCTGATGACGATCACTCATGCGCTGGCTGGCCCCGGTTTACGTCCCGGCTGGGCATCAAAACTGATCCCGGTTTTGCGACGGCTGTCATCACCCATCAAATAAAGGTAAAGCGGCATCAAATCAGCAGGCGTTTTCAGTAAACTGGCATTTTCTTCCGGGAAAGCACTGGCGCGCATTTTAGTGCGAGTGCCACCAGGATTGATGCAATTTACCCGCAGATGACGATTTTTATACTCATCCGCCAGTACCTGCATCATGCCTTCGGTGGCGAATTTCGACACCGCATAGGCCCCCCAGCCTGCACGGCCGGTACGGCCGACGCTCGACGTGGTAAACACCAGTGAACCGGCGTCTGATTTCAGCAGCAGCGGCAGCAAGGCCTGAGTTAAATAAAAGGTGGCGTCAAGATTGATCTGCATCACCTTGCGCCAGACGGCAGGATCGAGTTCCGCCAGTGGGACGATCTCACCCAGAATCCCGGCATTGTGCAGTACACCATCGAGCCGTGGCACCAGGGAGGCGATCTGATCGGCCACCTCAGCACAGCTTTCTGGCGTGGCATGCGACAAGTCCAGCAGCAAATGGGATGCGGGCTGCTTATTCAGCTGATTGATGGCGTATTCAGTCTGCTGCAGCGTTTCGGCGTTGCGGCCCATCAAAATGACGCGTGCGCCATAGCGCGCATAGGTCAGCGCCGCTTCGCGACCAATGCCGTCAGAAGCGCCGGTGACGAGGATAATGCGATTTTCCAGCAGATCGCTTTTCGGTTGATAATGCACAGCGATGTCCTTTGGCAAGTCAGAGGGTTTTGGGCTTTATGCCTCAATTTGTCGCCAGGTGCAATCACCGCGCCTCGCATTCTGTGCCGCCTGCGGGCATTTCAGGCGACGAAAGTCGTTAAAGCGGGTAAACTCAGCCATTGTTTGTAATTCACTGTTTAATAAGGCGGCAGAATGGATTTACTCTCCAGTTATGGATTATTTCTGGCCAAGGCCGTCACCGTGGTGGTGGCGTTCGCAGCTATTGTTCTGATTGTGCTCAATGCCGCGATGCGTAAACGCCACAGCGGTGGTCAACTGCGCTTGACTCATCTCGACGATGATTATCGTGAAATGAAGGAAGACCTGCAGTTGGCGAAGATGAAGCCACAGGCGCAAAAAGTGTGGCTGAAGCAGCATAAAAAAGAAGAGAAGCAAAAAGCCAAAACCGAGAAGCGCAATGCCAAAGCTGGTGTGAGCGAAGCCGCTAAACCGACACTCTATGTGCTGGAGTTTAAAGGCAGTATGGATGCGGGCGAAGTCAGTTCTTTGCGTGAGGAGATCTCCGCGGTGCTGGCGGTGGCTGTGCCGGGTGATGAAGTCTTGCTGCGTCTGGAAAGCCCGGGTGGCGTGGTGCACGGTTATGGCCTGGCCGCTTCTCAGCTGCAGCGTCTGCGTGATGCGGGCCTGCAGTTAACTGCCGTCGTCGATAAAGTGGCGGCGAGCGGGGGTTATATGATGGCTTGTGTCGCGGATCGCATCGTCGCGGCGCCATTCTCTATCATTGGATCAATTGGTGTGGTCGCGCAGATTCCCAACTTCAACCGTCTGCTGAAACGCAATGATATCGACGTTGAACTGCACACCGCGGGTCAATATAAGCGCACGCTGACCTTGTTTGGTGAGAACACCGATGAGGGACGTGAAAAATTCCAGGAAGATCTCAACGAAACCCATCTGCTGTTCAAAGAGTTTGTCCAGCAGATGCGTCCGACACTGGATTTGGAAAAAGTGGCCACCGGGGAACACTGGTATGGACGCCAGGCGCTGGATTTGGGGCTGATTGATGAGATCGGCACCAGCGATGCGCTGATTATCAAGCAGATGGATCGGTTCAATGTGCTGGGCGTGCACTATGCGCGGAAGAAGAAAATGATGGATCGCTTCACCAACAGCGCCAGTCTGGCGGCCGAGCGGTTAATTCTGAAAATATGGCAGCGTGGTGATAAGCCACTGTTGTGAGCAAGCCCGGCAAATGCCGGGCTTTTTTATGCCAGGTGATAGCGTGAGGAGAGCTCAACGGCAAGGGATTTAAACACGTTAAACACAGCGGTGGTTTTCGCGCTCGGCAGGCCTTCTTCATCTAAGAAATAAGGCCCACGAAACACCAATATCTCGCCCTGCTGAATCACGTCATTGGCTTCCATCCCGGCTAAATAATCGTCGTGCTGCTTGATCATTTGATTGGCTATTTCCAGTAACGCCTGGCGTGAAATGGATTCCGTTTCTACTGACATTGTTCACCTCTTTTTTGACAGCAATCGTTCTCCTTCTATATTACTAGCGAGTTGCGCTGTTCATCAAATCAACGTCCGTCAGCAAAACTGGCGCAAAATTAATCAGAATGCTAATTAAGTTGCGTAACGGATTTTATCAGGTAGAGTGTGGGCGATTCAGCTTTCAGGGAGATCACACCCGGATGTGTGGTGCTGTCAGATGGAAAACCCGCTTCTAATCATAAAGTTGCATAAGTCGATGCAATCTGACCTGAGATTATCCCCGCTGCCTTGAAATGTGAAAAGCTGGCAGCAATATTGAACCCGTTGGGTTTTGGGGCACCGAATCCTCTCCCGTTTATCAGGACGTTTCAATTAGGTAAAGGTACATATGGGTAAAGCACTCGTAATCGTTGAGTCCCCGGCAAAGGCCAAAACAATCAATAAATACCTCGGTAATGACTACGTGGTGAAATCCAGCGTCGGTCATATCCGTGATTTGCCGACCAGCGGTTCAACTGCCCGTAAAACTACCGACGGGGAAAAGGCGAAAACAGGAAAAAAGGTTAAGAAGGATGAGAAGGCCGCATTGGTCAGCCGCATGGGGGTCGATCCCTGGCATGGCTGGGAAGCGGACTATCAGATTCTGCCGGGTAAAGAAAAAGTCGTAGCCGAATTGAAAAGCCTTGCCGCCGATGCTGACCACATCTACCTCGCAACGGACCTTGACCGCGAAGGGGAGGCTATTGCATGGCACCTGCGGGAAGTGATCGGTGGCGATGACAAGCGGTTTAGCCGCGTGGTGTTCAACGAAATCACCAAAAATGCGATTCGTCAGGCGTTTGAAAAACCGGGCGAACTGAATATTGAACGTGTTAATGCGCAGCAGGCGCGTCGCTTTATGGACCGCGTGGTGGGTTACATGGTTTCCCCGCTGCTGTGGAAGAAAATTGCCCGTGGCTTGTCGGCGGGTCGTGTTCAGTCTGTGGCTGTGCGACTGGTGGTTGAGCGCGAGCACGAAATCAAAGCGTTCGTGCCGGAAGAGTATTGGGAAATCGATGCGGATTTCTCTACGCCGAAAGGCGACGCGCTGGCAATGCAGGTCACGCATCAGGGTGATAAAGCGTTCCGTCCGGTTAATCGCGAGCAAACTCATGCTGCGGTATCCGTGCTGGAAAAAGCGCGTTACGAAGTGCTGGATCGTGAAGACAAACCGACCAGCAGCAAACCCTCTGCGCCTTTTATTACCTCGACGCTGCAGCAAGCGGCGAGTACTCGTCTTGGTTTTGGCGTGAAGAAAACCATGATGATGGCGCAGCGTCTCTACGAAGCGGGTCACATCACCTATATGCGTACTGACTCCACCAACCTGAGTCAGGATGCGGTGGCGATGGCACGCGGCTTTGTGGAGAAGAGTTTTGGTAAGAAGTATCTGCCAGAGTCGCCAATCACGTACGCCAGTAAAGATAATTCGCAGGAAGCTCACGAAGCGATTCGACCTTCGGATGTCAACATCCAGGCAGAACAGCTGAAAGATATGGAAGCTGATGCGCAGAAACTGTACCAGCTGATCTGGCGTCAGTTTGTGGCCTGCCAGATGGTGCCGGCGCAGTATGACTCCACCACCCTGACGGTGGGTGCAGCAGACTTTAAACTGAAAGCGAAAGGCCGTACTTTGCGTTTCGATGGCTGGACAAAAGTGATGCCAGCGCTGCGTAAAAACGATGAAGATTTGACGCTGCCACTGGTTAATGTCGGCGACATGCTTGACCTGAAGGAGCTGATGCCAAGCCAGCACTTCACCAAGCCGCCAGCCCGCTTCAGCGAAGCTTCCTTAGTCCGTGAGTTGGAAAAACGGGGTATTGGCCGTCCATCGACCTATGCCTCAATTATTTCCACCATTCAGGATCGCGGTTACGTGCGGGTAGAAAACCGCCGCTTCTATGCTGAGAAGATGGGTGAAATTGTCACCGATCGTCTGGAACAGAATTTCCGTGAACTGATGAACTATGACTTCACCGCGCGCATGGAAGACAGCCTTGACCAGGTC
>NZ_DAMDQC010000224.1:0-5234 GCF_032082325.1 Pantoea sp. CTOTU50773
AGAGAACCATCGATCCTGATGCTTTGGCCCGTGCTATCGCCGCCGCGCGTAGACTCAAGGAAGAGGACCCGGAGCGTTATAAATCGCTCCCCGTTGAAAAGGGCAAACAATGATGAAAATCTATGACATAACAGTAACCGGAGCTACTGCCGATTGGCTGACCACCGCGCGTGGACAAATGCCGCTGCCGGTATTCATTCGTAAGCTGCTGGTGGAGATCGCCAGCAATCCGGAAAAATATAACGACCTTACCCAGACCATTAACGACTCAGTGGAGTGCAAATGCCAACCCCGAACGACAAAGAATTAAAAATAGTCCTCAGCGCCTTTATTGACTACCTGAAAAAGCATGGATGGGTGCTCAAAGCGACAAATAATCTATCAGTCCTGTTCAACATCCGTGATGGTGTTACCTTGAACGAAGACAGTATCAGTGGGCTGTTTTACCAGTGGGCCAACCGGAATTCGTACTCCAGTATCGATTACGCGGATCATTGGTGGGCTAACATACGCCGCAGATTAACCTTCGTGATCGGTGAAACATTCCAGCCAGCAGCAGAGCCAGAATTATTTGTGCCATTGAGTTCCGGTGTGCTGGCAGTCAATACCTACAAAAAGTACGAGAAAGAGGAGCCAGCTAACGGGTTTGACCCTGACCCGGCACCTTGGATTGAATTTCTTGAACGTTTGTTCCCTGCCGAAACTGACAGAGAAATAGTCTGTGATTGGCTGGCGCATATGCTACAACGTCCCGATCAGCGCCCATCCTGGCACCTGCTATTCACAGGTGATACGGGAACCGGAAAAGGTGTGCTCTTTGAGCATATTCTAACCCCATTGTTATCCGGGCAAACCGCCTCGCTGGACTCATTCGCCAAACTGACGGAGAAGCACAGTACAACGCTGACTTCCAATATGCTGATCCACCTGGATGATGTCTCAACCCACAGTGATAGCCAGATGACCCGGTTAAAATCTATCCTGAGTGAAGAATGGCAGATGATACGCCCGCTTTATGAAACAGAGCGTAGTGCACGGGTTTACACACGGATCATTCTCTCAAGCAACCAGCCCCGGCCTTTACGTCTGGATGAGAACGAGCGCCGCTGGTACGCCCCGGAGTTTATGACGCACAAAACCGACCGACAGGAGACGCAACAATTCATCCAGAATCGATTATTGCCGTGGGTGTCCTGTGGTGGATTGGATGTGCTTTATGAGTGGCTTATGGCACGTGACCTAAGCCAGTTCAACCATAAATACGTTCCGCAGTCCGATTGTTTGCGCCGGATGATATCGGATTCAGTTTCAATCCTGGAGATGCAAGTACGCGAGTGGGTAGTAGAGAATCCGGCATTCCGACTGGAGACGCTACAAGCCCAATTCTCAGACTTCCGAAACACCCATACAGCCGCCAGCTATTTGACCGCTATGAGGTACAAAAAATGTCAGCCGTACCAGAAAAATCCTGACCCGGCGACCGGCAAAACATCAAAACAGTGGTGGTGGATACCTCAAGACTGGACACCTGCCAGCCTGCGGCAACACTTGCTATCTGACACGGAGGAGTTCATATTCTGAGGGGGATTTATTCTCCCTCTTTCATTCCTTTCGCATTTTTACCCCACTCTATACCTTATGCGGACCCGCCTACAAACCCCACGCAAGAAACAACGTCAAGATAATGATATATAACAATAAAATAAATAATACCCGTAGCACCCCACCCTGGTGCGATCTTTTTTTAGCTATAAGCATATACTCTGTTGACGCATGTCAGTAAGGCACAGAGGCAAGGCGTAGCCGCATGTGCAAATTCTGAAGCGGCACTTCGCTTTCTACTGCTGGTGGCTTGTTTGTTTAACATGGTCGCTTCTTACCACCAGCGCTCATACGCATGTAAAATTCAAACAGGCATTCTCATTGTTGGTCCATACCAGCCAGCAGCACGCCGCGATCTGATGCGGCAGAATCAACTGGAGTTTCTCAGATTAAATCCTGTTGAAAGCAAGGAAAATACGCCTCTGAACCATCGTCCGCCTCGGTGATAGGGTCACATCTCTATATTCACAAAGGGTATACCTGAAATGAAAACAGCTTTCGTGAACAAAGTCATTCACAATGAGTAGTAAAAATTGACTCTATGTAGATAATTCACGTAAAGTTATAGAGTGAAAACTCAACGTGAAAAAAACAATGACTACACACCAAATCACGACGCACGCTTACCTCAGGGCATCCACTGACGATCAAGACGCTACACGTGCACTTGAAACCATCAATGACTTTGTTGAAGAGCATCGGCTAACAAGTGTTGAGTATTATGTCGAAAACTTTTCTGGTGCCAAGCTGGAGCGCCCGGAACTTTCCCGTCTGCTTGCCGCAGCCGAAAAGGGCGACTTTTTGCTGGTGGAGTCCATCGATCGCTTAACCCGACTCCCTGCTGTACAATATGAAGCCCTCAAGGCTCGCATTGAAAAGCAGGGCTTACGCGTCGTCGTTGTGGATCTGCCTACTTCTCATGATGCATTAAAGTCCGTACCAGGTGACCGCATAATTGAACTGATCAACGGTCTGATGATGGACATTGCAGCCCACTACGCACACGAGGACTACACCAAGCGCCGCCAGCGTCAGGCGCAAGGCATCGCCAAAGCAAAGGCTGAGAATAAGTATAAAGGCAGACCAGCGGATACCAACCTGAGAAACAAGATCGAGGCGTACCTCGCCAAAGGTGGGAATACATATTCAGAAATTGCGAAACTGTGTGATTGCTCCGTTGGGATGGTCGCCAAGGTCAAGAAGCTCCTCGAAACCACCTGACTAACAACCACCACCAGCCCGGCCTGATATTTGAATATTTTCAGAGCGGGCTTCTGTGTTTTGCTGACTCTTCACCTGACCGATCAGACACCGCGCCGCTGATATTTTTCTTCTGTGTGCAATTTCGGGAGGGGGTACTTCTGGAATCTTTGCGGCGGGGGGATGGGTATGATTTGGGGGAATTTCTTCCCCCCGGCCAGTCAATCAAGCAGGTTACTCAATGGTGCCAGCGTGACATAAATATAATCGTCGTCACGTTCCTCGATGGTGATCGGCATATCCACCCCGTTCGATAACACCGCCTTTGCCCGATAATGTTTATCTGAAATCTTCTTTACGTCCTCTACGACAAGACACTGAACATCACTGTTTTTGTCTTTGAATATCGAAGTGGTGATCTCACAGGCCGATGCCTTCAGGGCTTCGTTATCATCGATGGTTGTACTGATAAAAATACAGCCAAGTGTGATTGCGATGAAAGCGAATAGCCAGCGCCATTTTTTCATCCCAGCGTCTCTGGCGCGAGCGTATACATAGATAGGGGGCAAAATAACAATGCCCAGCGCAGATCTCACGATATGAGTTTCGGACTCAACTCCAGACCGCACTAACGCCCGTTGGTCAAAAACGACGCAGATAAACAAAACCGCATACAACGCAACATAGGCCACCTTTTCATGCATCGTGAAGTAATAGGCTACAGGGAACACCATCGGCGCAGCCATGTAGACATAGAAGTACAGATTCTTTCGTTTCAGTTGGTTAGTAGTCAAAGCAGCCATCCTTTCATGCTGTGAAGTTAAAATTTCAGGCGCTTACTTTAACCAGTTTTATTAATTATTTCGATCATATCGATCATTTTATCGATCGATATGGTTGGAATATTTTCATGTGGGGCACTCAACAATGAGTCGGCAGTGATAACAGTGAGGAGATGAGTAATGGAACAGAAAATGGTGTTCACATTCTTCTCTTGCATCCGTAGGTAGCTCATTACATTGATGAATTTTTATCTTAAGTATGATATCTGTGGGTATTGAGTTGAAGAAATGTCATCTTGTTCCATTTTTGGGAACATGTGTTGACAGTATCGATAATGAACATTATGATGTTCCCAGATTAGGAACAAAGTGTATGGCTATGCGGCTACTCGGAAGAGATAAGTTGGAAGAACTTAAACGCTATGAGCCTTCCAGTAAAAACTGGATTGATGCGTGGTCAACAGAGCTAAGTTTAAGCAATTGGAAATCAAAGGAAGAAGTGAAAAAGCACTTTCCCAAAGTAGAAAATATTGGTGATCAAATCTTTGTTTTTAAGGTGGATTGCTGTGCTTCTTATGTTGAAACGATCATTGATTTCAATCGGTTGTTGGTTTTTGTTACCTCTGTGAAGGGTAATGATAATGGATATTAGAGTAATTAGAACAGATAGGCAGCATCAGGAGTATTTGGAACGTATACATTCGTTATTAGTTATGATGCCGTCTCCTGGAACTGATGAAAATGAGGAGTTAGAGTTACTTATCACACTTGTAGAAGCATACGAGAACTCTAAATATCCTATAGAGCCACCAGATCCAATCGATGCTATTACGTTCCGTATGCACGAGAAAGGGTTAAAACAAGTTGATCTTGTACCATATTTGGGAACAAGAAGTAGAGTTTCTGAAATTTTGTCAAGGAAAAGACCCTTGACTGTTCCGATGATAAAAGCACTTTCAATCGGACTTGGCATTTCTACTGATACGTTGATAGGTTTAAATGCTGATCAGAGCAAAACAGGTGATGATAATGTTGACTGGTCTAAGTTTCCGATTAAAGAAATGATTGGGAGAGGATGGATTTCTGAAGCCAGTGATACGATAAAAAAATCCACAGAAGAACTAATTAAAGGATTTATTAATCAAATTGGCTGGCAAACAGGTAATGTCGCATTTAAGAGAACTCTTTCTGGGGATGCGTATTCTCCTTCAACAAAATATGCACTTTATGCATGGGTTAGTAGAGTTGTGCAGCGAGCGCGTGAACGTAAAAATCTGCTTGGGAACTTTGACCCAGCAATTTTTTCTACAAGCTTCTTGAGGGATTTGGCACAACTGAGCTGGTTTGAAACAGGTCCCTTACTTGCTCTTGAATTTCTTGAAAAACATGGAATAGCCGTTGTTATCGAACCAAGCTTAAAAGGCACTCGCATAGACGGAGCAGCATTAAAGGATATTGACGGAATACCGATTGTTGGTTTGACATTGAGACATGACCGTCTTGATAATTTTTGGTTCACACTACTCCATGAAGTTGCTCATATATGGAAACACGTTCATTCTGAAGAGACATTTTTAGATGATATTGATGCTACTTCTGACGATAGGCAGGAATCTGAAGCAAATCGGCTTGCTAGGGAAGCATTTATAC
>NZ_DAMDQC010000225.1:0-5209 GCF_032082325.1 Pantoea sp. CTOTU50773
CGTGGGTGACCATCACGCAGGTCACGCCCACGCGCTCCAGAATATCCACCACTTCATGCTGCATGCGGTCGCGCAGTTTCTTGTCCAGCGCGCCCATCGGCTCATCCAGCAGCAGCAGTTTGGGGCGTTTCGCCAGGCTACGCGCCAGCGCCACGCGCTGACGCTGACCGCCGGAAAGCTGATGCGGTTTACGCTTAGCAAATTCCTGCATATGCACCAGCGTCAGCATTTCGGCCACGCGGCTGCTCATTTCGCCTTTCGGCAATTTATCCTGCTTCAGTCCAAAGGCGATGTTCTGCTCCACCGTCATGTGCGGGAACAGCGCGTAGGACTGGAACATCATATTGATCGGGCGCTGATAAGGCGGAACGTGCGACAGGTCTTGCCCATCCAGCACAATCTGCCCGCTGGTCGGTGGCTCAAAGCCCGCCAGCATGCGCAGCAGCGTCGATTTACCACAGCCGGAAGCACCCAGCAGGGCAAAAATCTCACCTTTATAAATGGTCAGGCTGACATCATCTACGGCGTGCTGGCCGTCAAAAGATTTGGTCAGGTTGCGAATTTCCAGCAGCGGCGTTAACGCCTTAGCCGTTTTATTTGGGGGGCGGGGAATCGCGTCGTTCACTAACATTTCTCCGGCGCTAAGCGGTGTAGCGCGGCACAGCCAGCCGCTAAAATGGCACAACAGAGGCCATCACCGCACCTCTGTTGTCGTCTTCAGGTAACGAATCCGTTTAGAACGAATTACTTACCACTTTTTACTTTAGTCCATGCACGGGTGCGCGCACGATCCAGTTTCGGATCCTGGACTTTGAGCACAAACAGCTTGGCCATCGCATCCGGCGTTGGGAAGATGCCCGGATTGTTACGCACATCCGCATTAATCAATGGCAGTGACGCCTTGTTGCCGTTGGCGTAGTTCATCTTGTTAGAGACATCCGCGATCACTTTTGGATCCATGATGTAGTTCAGCCACTGATAGGCTGCGTCGAGATTTTTCGCGTCTTTCGGAATCGCCATCATATCGAAGAAGGCCAGAGCGCCCTCTTTCGGCACGCTGTAACCCAGGTGCACGCCGTTGTTGGCTTTGGCTGCACGATCTTTCGCCTGCAGGATATCGCCAGACCAGCCGATCGCCACACAGATGTTGCCATTCGCCAGGTCGTTAATGTACTGAGACGAGTGGAAGTAGCGGATATTAGGACGCAGCTTCAGCAGCAGATCGGTCGCGGCGCCGGTGTAATCTTTAGCGTCAGAGCTGTTCGGATCTTTGCCAAGGTAGTTCAGCACGGTGGCGAAGATCTCTTCCGGCGCATCGAGGAAGGAGACACCACAGCTTTTCAGTTTTTCCAGGTTTTCAGGCTTCAGCACCAAATCCCAGCTGTTGACGGGCGCATCAGTACCCAGCGCGGCTTTCACCTTATCGAGGTTATAGCCGATACCGGTGGTACCCCACAGATACGGAATCGCATATTTGTTACCCGGATCGTGCTGCGCGACTTTCGCCATCAAATCAGGATCGAGGTTTTTATAGTTTGGCAGCTTGCTCTTATCCAGCTCCTGGAAAACGCCGGACTGTAGCTGGCGAGCAAGGAAGCTGGAAGATGGCACCACAACGTCGTAGCCGGTAGAACCCGCCATCAGCTTACCTTCCAACACTTCGTTGGAATCGAACACGTCGTAGACCACTTTGATACCGGTCTGCTTTTCAAAATTCGGCACGGTGTCGGCCGAAATATAATCGGACCAGTTATAGACGTGCAGCGTTTTATCTTCTGCCTGAGCACCAGCGGCCGCAGCCATCAGCACACCAGCAACCACACCTGGCAACCATTTTTTACGTTGGTTGAACATGTTTTCCATCCTCCTGAGGGGGTCATCACAACGCTGCATACACGCGATCCGGACGTTGCGTTTTCTGTTTAATCACAGACACACAATGAATCAATATTCAGCGGGAGTTTAATAGCAAAAACCTATACCTGTGCTGAGGTTGCATGTCTCAAGCAGCCCCGCAAGAATAGCCCCCCTGCTTCAGGCGTGCCAGATCCCAGCGTAAAAAACGCCTTTTTGCGATATTTTATGCATGTTTCTGCTATGCGGTTTGGCACTAGCGGCATAAAGCACGACTAATATCTGGCAATAAAGGGCAAAATGCAGAATAAAAAGTGGTAGGGCTAAAATGAAAACTGCCGCAAAAAGCGGCAGTTAGCGAGGCGGGGAACTCAGTGCAGCATCGCGTGGCTGCTGGAGCTGGGTTGGCGCTCCTCTTCTTCGCCCATCATCAGCAAATTATTGGCAAAGGCTTCCATGATCACCATGGAAACGCCCTCTTCACTTTGCTTCATAAAGTGCGAGAACTGACCAAACGTCAATCCGGCAGTGGTACTGATCGACTGGCAGACAATCAGCTTGGGCAGATTGTCATCCTGGATATCGATAAAGGCCTTCACCGTAAGCGAACTGGCATTGATCTGCGATAAATCGCCGACCAAAGGAATCAATGCTGTGGGTTTCACTTCCGCGAGGGCCGAGAAGAGGATGACGTTGTCCACCAGGTCGATTTTTGCATCAAACACCCCGTCAAAATTCTGCATGTGCGGCAGGTGCAGTGCCTGGCAGGCATCGCATTCGAACCAGGTGATATTTTGTTGATCCAGCCAGCGACGCATGATGTCGATGTCAGGAACGACCAGTGAATCCATCGTTATGTCCTGTGGGGTGAAGAAATAAGCGCCTTAGCTTACGGAAAAAGTCTAACTGATGCCACGAAAACCACGTAAAAGCGCGCCTAGCCCCCGGTTTTAAGACGATAGCCGGGGCAAGCATGCGCTTCTACCCAATGAATCATCATGGAAGCGATGTCGAGGCCGGTAGTGCCTTCGATGCCCTCAAGCCCTGGCGAGGCATTGACCTCCATCACCAGTGGGCCGCGATTGGCGCGTAAAATATCCACCCCTGCGATTTCCAGCCCGAGCGTGGATGCGGCTTTCACGGCGATTTCGCGCTCTTTTTCGGTGATGGTCACCGCGTGCGCTTTACCGCCACGATGAAGATTTGAGCGGAAATCCCCCTCTTTCGCTTCACGCTCAATCGACGCCACCACTTCATTGCCAATCACCAGGCAGCGAATATCTCGCCCCTGTGCCTCTTTGATAAACTCTTGCACCAGAATGTGGGCGTTTAGGCCACGAAAGGCATCAATCACGCTCTCCGCCGCCTGGCGCGTTTCCGCCAGCACCACGCCAATCCCCTGCGTGCCCTCTACCAGTTTCACCACCAGCGGCGCACCACCGACCATGGCGATCACATCCTGGGTATCATCAGGCGAAGAGGCGAACCCGGTGATCGGCATATCAATGCCTTCGCGCGCCAGCAGCTGCAGCGATCGCAGTTTGTCACGCGCCCGGGTGATGGCCACCGATTCATTCAGCGGATAGCTGCCCAACATCTCGAACTGGCGCAGCACCGCCGTGCCGTAAAAGGTGGTCGCCGTGCCAATACGCGGGATAACGGCATCAAAGTGGCCCAGCGGTTCGCCACGATAATGCACCGCGGGCGAATCGGAGTTGATGTTCATGTAGCAGGAGAGCGGATCGATCATTTGCACCTGATGGCCACGCTCTTCCGCGGCGTCGCGCAGGCGCTTACACGAGTACAGCGTTCCATCACGCGTGAGAATGGCCATCTTCATTGCAGAATTCCTTGTGCTTAGCGCGTTGCCCAGCCCTGTTGATGCAGATAATCCAGCATAAACGGACGCGTTTCTTTGATGATCAGGCGTTGAATCAGTTCGCTCCAGGTTTCCGAACGCTGGTTGCTGTCACGTTGCTGGTAATAAGCCGTGATTTGGTTATCGTACTGATCCAGCACGCTTTTATCGACAGATTGATAACGATTTTCATGCACCAGCATCGCCGCTGTCATACGCGGTTTCACGTCTGGGGCAGAAGCTGGATGGCCGATGCAGAAGCCAAACAGTGGCAGCACAAATTTCGGCAGTTCCAGCAAATTGGTGACTTGCGCAATACTGTTACGGATACCACCAATAAACACGCCACCCAGCCCCAGCGATTCCGCCGCGACCATGGCGTTTTGTGCCATTAATGCGGTATCGACACAACCCAACAGCAGTTGCTCGGCGCGTCCGAGATGCGCATCCGGGCAAATCTGCTGATGACGATTAAAGTCGGCACAAAACACCCAAAACTCAGCGGCGGCACTCACCCATGGCTGCCCGCCGGTGAGTTGCACCAGCTGATCACGCTTTTCCTGGTCGGTAATGCGAATAATCGAGGAGCATTGTAAAAAACTGGAGGTCGAGGCCGCTTGTGCTGCAGCAATGATCGCGCTGCGCTGAGCATCATCAATGCCCTGCTCGGTAAAGGCGCGAATGGAACGGTGGCTGCACAGTAAATCGATGGTCGGCGTCATAATCCTCTCCGGTTACTTCTTTTTGTGGTTGTGATTGAACAACTGCGGTGCCATCGCTTGCGCGGTACGCCACATCATCAGCCAGGCGGCAGGCAGCATCAGCGCAATGCCAAGGAAAAAAAGCAGCGTCGCCAGCGACTTCTGCGCCATAAAATCAGGTGCCGCAATCCAGTTATTAACCAGTAATAGCGCACCAATCACCGCGAGCACGCCAAGCACTTCCAGCAGCAAAACCGGTTTCGGCAACGTGGCCAGATTACGCATGGGCGATTTCCTCAGTTGCTCAATAGGTCAGTCGCATTTTAGACCCGAATAATTCGCTCTGCAGCAAGGCATGGCTATCACCAGCAGCTTAACTGAAGCCAAACGCGTCTGCGGAGTGAAGTATGATGGACATAGATTGCGGTCATTAGAGTAACAGGCATTTTCTTCTTTGCTTAAGCAGGATGGGCGGGCATGATGTTAGCCATTATTCACGCTGTAATGTGAAACTGGTCACAAAACAGCAGCGGAAGGAGAGAAGCAATGATTGCAGTGATTTTTGGCCGTTCAAGCTGCCCATACTGCGTACGTGCGAAAGAGTTAGCCACCAAGCTGACCAGCGAGCGCGATGATTTCAACTATCAGTACGTCGATATTCAGGCGACCGGCATCACCAAGGCCGACCTGGAAGCACGCGCCGGCAAACCGGTAACCACTGTTCCGCAGATTTTCCATGATGACCTGCAACTCGTTGGTTACAATGAATTTGCGGCATGGAGCAAAGAAAATCTGG
>NZ_DAMDQC010000226.1:0-5184 GCF_032082325.1 Pantoea sp. CTOTU50773
CGCTGAATGGCTTACGCCGTCAGCAGTTGGTTCATACGACGGATAGACTGGTTAGGATCGTCCAGCGTGCCGCACTCAGCCAGCAGCGCCTGATCCAGCAGCAGCTCAACCCATTCAGCAAAATGCGCTTCGTCATGGGTATCCGCCACGCGTTTCACCAGCGTATGCTCCGGGTTGATTTCGAAGATGTACTTCACATCCGGCACTTCCTGGCCCGCAGCAGCAAACAGCTTCGCCATCTGGGTGGTCATTTCGTTGGCGTCGGTGGTGACAATCGCCGGGGTGTCGGTCAGACGATGAGTCAGACGCACCTCTTTCACACGCTCGCCCAGCAGCGTTTTCACGCGCTCAACAAACGGCTCCAGCGCTTTTTCCGCTTCCTTCTGCTCTTCGGTCTCTTCATCGGCCAGTTTGCTCAGCGACTCATCCGCTTTGCTCACTGACTGGAAGGTTTTACCGTCGAACTCGGTCAGGTAGCTCATCATCCACTCGTCGATACGATCGGACAGCAGCAGCACCTCGATACCTTTTTTGCGGAACAGTTCCAGATGCGGGCTGCTCTTCGCGGCGGCATAGCTGTCAGCAGTGATGTAGTAAATCTTATCCTGCCCTTCCACCATGCGGCTCAGGTAATCGTCCAGCGAAATGGTCTGCTCAGCGCCTTCACTCTGCGTGGTGGCAAAGCGCAGCAGTTTAGCAATCGCCTGCTGATTGGTGTTGTCTTCGGCGGGGCCTTCTTTCAGGACCAGACCAAACTCTTTCCAGAACTGCTGGTATTTTTCGGCGTCGTCTTTAGCCAGTTTTTCCAGCATCTGCAGGCTACGCTTGGTCAGCGCGGCACGCAGGCTCTGGGTGACACGGCTGTCCTGCAGGATTTCACGCGAGACGTTCAGCGGCAGATCGTTGGAATCGATCAGGCCACGTACGAAGCGCAGGTAGTTCGGCATGAACTGCTCGGCATCGTCCATGATGAACACGCGCTGCACATACAGCTTTAGGCCGTGTTTGCTGTCGCGGTTGAACATGTCGAATGGCGCACGCTGCGGGATGTACAGCAGGCTGGTGTACTCCTGCTTGCCTTCCACACGGTTGTGGCTCCAGATCGCCGGATCGCTGTAATCATGGGCGATGTGTTTATAGAACTCGTTGTACTCTTCATCGCTGATTTCAGACTTGTTGCGCGTCCACAGCGCCTGGGCTTTGTTGATCTTCTCCCAGGTGGTGGTGTCGTTCTCTTCGTCTTTGGTCTCAATCTCAACCGGCAGCGCAATGTGATCGGAGTATTTGCTGATCACGTTGCGTACGCGCCACGCATCGAGGAAATCATCCTCGCCTTCGCGGAAGTGCAGCGTGATTTCGGTACCGCGATCGGCTTTCTCGATTTCTGCCAGAGTGTATTCACCCTCGCCCGCCGATTCCCAGAACACAGCTTCATCGGCTTTCGCACCCGCAGCACGAGTACGCACGGTGACTTTATCTGCAACGATAAACGCCGAGTAGAAGCCCACGCCAAACTGACCGATCAGCTGACTGTCTTTCGCCTGGTCTGAGCCCATGGATTCAAGGAAGGATTTGGTGCCGGACTTCGCGATGGTACCGAGGTTCTCAATCACCTCATCACGGCGCATACCGATACCGTTATCGCTCAAGGTCAGCGTACGATTATCCTTATCGACCGAGATACGCACGCGCAGGTCGCCATCGCCTTCATACAGATCCGGCGTGGACAGGGCGCGGAAGCGCAGTTTGTCGGCGGCATCCGAAGCGTTGGAGATCAGTTCACGCAGGAAAATCTCTTTGTTTGAATAGAGGGAGTGAATCATCAGGTGCAGAAGTTGTTTTACCTCTGACTGGAAGCCACGCGTCTCTTGTCCTTTCATGGTCATTGCTACCTCAACTAAATCGGGGTTGATCATAGGTTGAGAGAGAAATGGGGATGATGATGGGAATTTCAAGCCGATGTCGGTGAAGACATCGGCAAGTGATTAGAATTTAAACTTGTGGCGTCCAGCGAGCGAGTGCGACAGCGTGGTGCCATCGACCATTTCCAGCTCACCACCGACCGGCACACCGTGTGCAATGCGGCTGGCATCAACGCCATATTGCCCGCACAGCTCAGCGATGTAATTGGCCGTGGCTTCACCTTCCACCGTTGGGTTGGTGGCGAGGATCACTTCGGTCAGCGTTTCACGCTCCAGGCGCTGCTCTAACCGATCCAGACCGATATCTTGCGGACCGATGCCATCCAGCGGTGACAAGTGGCCCATCAGCACAAAGTAACGGCCGCCAAACTGGCCGGTTTGCTCAATGGCGTGGATATCGGCAGGACTCTCCACCACGCAAATCTGGCCGTTTTGTTGACGGCGCGGATTGGCGCAGATGGTGCAAATTTCCTGCTCGGTGAAAGTGCGGCAATCGGCACAGTGGCCGATTTCCGACATCGCGCGGGTCAAAGCCTGCGCCAGACGCATACCACCGCTACGATCGCGCTGTAACAGCTGAAAAGCCATGCGCTGCGCCGATTTCGGGCCCACGCCCGGCAGGCAACGCAGCGACTCCATCAAAGATTCAAGCAGTGGACTGGTTTGCATCAGAACGGCATCTTGAAGCCAGGTGGCAACTGCAT
This sequence comes from Pantoea sp. CTOTU50773, assembly GCF_032082325.1. NCBI lineage: Bacteria > Pseudomonadati > Pseudomonadota > Gammaproteobacteria > Enterobacterales > Erwiniaceae > Pantoea > Pantoea sp. CTOTU50773. Next base: position 2,627 of record NZ_DAMDQC010000226.1, read on the forward strand.
ACCAGAAGACACAGAAGCCATTTTCTCTTTCTGCGTTTCATCGATACGACGTGCTGCATCGTTGAAGGCTGCCGCAATCAGATCTTCCAGCATGTCTTTGTCGTCTTCCAGCAAGCTTGGATCGACTTCAACACGGCGGCAGTTATGTGCACCATTGATGGTGACTTTGACCAGGCCAGCGCCTGATTCACCGGTCACTTCCAGCGCGGCAATCTCTTCCTGAACTTTGGCCATTTTGTCTTGCATCTGCTGGGCCTGTTTCATCAGGTTGCCCAATCCGCCTTTACCAAACATAGTCTTCTCTCTCTGCTGGGGCTGCGCGCCACTCACGCGCGACAGCGGGTGTTCAAACGGGTCGAATACTCTCTTCATCCAGATCGGCATCGAAGAATCGACGCAATGTCTGAATGTGAGTATCGCTTTCAATCGACTGGCGCGCCTGCACCAGTTTCTCTTCATAAATGGCCTGACGCCATTCCAGTGGCGTCAACACCGCAGGATTATCGTCTTCAACGATGGTCAGTTCAACCGTTTGTCCGGCTGCCTGACTGAGCGCTTCCGTCAACGCCTGTTTTGCCGACGCTGAATTCAGGTGGCGTTGACTGCTGCGCAAATGCAGCGTGACGGCGTTCTCGCCCACCTCTTTCCACGCGTTTAACGCCACCTGCTGCACCAGTTTTGGCAACGTCAGTGCGGCTATTTCGGCGGCCCACGCATCGCGCTGCTGGGCTTCTTCGGCCAGACGAAGCGCCAGCTCAGGCGTTTTCTCATGCTCCAGAGCGGAACGCAAGGCTTTTGGCGTTGCGATGGGCTCCGCTTTTACCTCGACCGTTTGCTGGGCTTTCCAGCGATAGGCTTCTGGCTTCGCGGGCGTTTTTACCGCGGGTTCAGACGCACGCTGCTGCACGCGTTCGGTGACACTGGCAAGACGTTCCAGCGCCGGGTTCGCCGGCCGCGCGGGACGCGCTGCCGGCTCACTCTTTTTTGCTTTGCCGGCTCCCTGACGCAGCAACTGCGTTCGCGCCTGTAACAGTTGGCTGGTGGAGTCGGACATATGTTCTGGCGCCGGTTGCATATCGGCGTAGTCATCAGCCATCGGCGGCGCGTCCTGCATTGGCGGCGCCATCTGCGGCTGCGCGGCAGAGGCGGTGCGAGGTGCCGAAGAAGTGGCTGCAGGTCCGGGAGCGGAAGCCGCTGGCGTTGCTGACGCTGCAGTGTTGGCTGACGAAGCTGGAGCAGTAACCTGAGCGGAAGAGGCCGGCGCAGCAACGCCTGCGGATGCAGCAGACGCTTGCGGTGCCGCCTGCGGGATCAGACTGGGCCGCGCAACCGGCTCGGCAATGGTCGCCTGCGGATGGAACGCCAGCGCGCGCAGCAGCGTCATCTCGACGCCGAGGCGACGATCCGGTGCCAGCGGCAGATCTTTACGTCCCATCAACAAAGTTTGGTAGTAGAGCTGCACATCGGCGGGCGGTAAGACGCGCGCTAAATCGCGCAAGCGATGTGCCTGATTTACATCATCCTCACCCAGCGAAGCCGGCAGCAGTTGCACCATTGCCACGCGATGCAGTAATCGCAGCATCTCGACCAGCAGCGCTTCCCACTCGACACCACGCGATGCCGCCTGATTCAGCAGTGCCATCACCTGTTCACCCTGGCCCTCCACCAGCGCTTCAATCAGCGCCAGCGGCTGTTCGTCATCCAGCGTGCCCAGCATTTGCGCCACGGTTTCACGCGTCACGCTGCCCTGCCCCATGGCAATCGCCTGATCGGTGAGACTCAGGGCATCACGCATACTGCCATCAGCGGCACGCGCCAGCAGATGCAGTGCACGCGGCTCGGCGGCAATCTGCTCCTGCTGCAATATATGCACTAACTGCTGCTGAATTTGCTCGACGTCGAGCGCTTTAAGATGGAACTGCAGGCAACGCGACAGAATAGTGACCGGCAGTTTTTGCGGGTCGGTGGTCGCCAGCAGGAATTTGACGTGCGACGGCGGCTCTTCCAGCGTTTTCAACAGCGCATTAAAGCTGTGACGCGAGAGCATGTGCACTTCATCGATCAGATAAACCTTGAAGCGACCGCGCGCCGGGGCGTACTGCACGTTATCCAGCAAATCGCGCGTGTCTTCGACTTTGGTGCGTGACGCGGCATCGATCTCAATAAGATCGACAAAGCGCCCCTGCTCGATTTCACGGCAGTTATCACACTGACCACATGGCGTGGAGGTGATACCGGTTTCGCAGTTAAGACCTTTCGCCAGCAAACGGGCGATCGAGGTTTTCCCCACGCCGCGTGTACCGGAGAAGAGATAAGCATGATGGATTCGTCCCAGTGACAATCCGTTGGCCAGCGCAGTCAGCACATGTTCCTGACCGACTACGTCAGCGAAAGCCTGGGGACGCCATTTTCGCGCAAGTACCTGATAGCTCATGTGGATTCAATCACTGGAATTTATTGAGTTGGCACAGCGGTGCGGCTAAGTGAACCGGGTTCCGCCACAAGACAACGAGGAAAAATGCAGCTTCGCACCCCCTGTTTACATGGGCAGTAGTCTA
>NZ_DAMDQC010000227.1:0-5178 GCF_032082325.1 Pantoea sp. CTOTU50773
GCGTGGTTATCGCTATTCGTAACCGCGGTCTGCACTCTGCATTCACTGTTCGTAAGATTTCAAACGGCGAAGGCGTTGAGCGTGTCTTCCAGACTCACTCTCCGGTAATTGACAGCATTTCTGTCAAACGTCGTGGTGCTGTACGTAAAGCCAAACTGTACTACCTGCGTGAGCGCACCGGTAAGTCAGCTCGTATCAAAGAGCGTCTGGGCGCGTAAGCGACATCCCAAAGTTAATAGCAAACAAGGGGTTGGCCTAAGGGCCAGCCCCTTTTTTTATGGGCGCTTTCTAAGGAGCATCGCGATACAAGGTTTCTGTCTGGTCAGTCGATAGCAAATGGGGTAGCGATAAGACATTTGAAACTGTTCAAAATCGCGGCGATGCAAAAGATGCCAGATGGATCCGGGAATATCATTGTTAGCCTGTATTGAGTGATGCTTTCAGAAAAGGGTAGAAGTTAAAAATTACAGGTGTAATGCAATGTTTACATATAGATGGATCGGGTTGTTGCTTGTTTGTGATTTATCTTAATGTTTTTAATGTGTTTTTATTATATTCCTCGGTGCATTTGAATGGGTTGGTAATAAAAGTGTACAGGTTTGGATTGCATCCATTACAGGCTGTGGTAGAGTAAGCGCCATCCTCAGTGAGGATCCCAAACCGCATACACGAGTTAAAAAGGATCGCCATCATGCAGAAAGACGCGCTGAACAATGTGCATATCGCCGACGAACAAATTTTAATCACCCCGCAAGAGCTGAAAGCGAAGTTCCCGCTCACTGCGGCGCAGGAAGCGCAGATTGCTGCTTCTCGCCAGACCATTGCCGATATTATTGCTGGCCGCGATCCGCGCCTGCTGGTGGTCTGTGGTCCTTGTTCAATTCACGATACCGAAGCCGCACTGGAATATGCTCGTCAGCTGCAAACTCTCTCTGCACAGTTGAAGGATCAGCTGTATATCGTTATGCGCGTTTATTTTGAAAAACCCCGTACCACCGTTGGCTGGAAGGGGCTGATCAACGATCCTTACATGAACAACTCATTTGATATGGAAGCCGGGCTGCACATTGCGCGTCAGCTGCTGGTGAACCTGGTGGAAATGGGCCTGCCGCTGGCCACTGAAGCGCTGGATCCTAATAGTCCACAATACCTCGGCGATCTGTTCAGCTGGTCTGCGATTGGTGCCCGTACTACCGAGTCACAAACACACCGCGAGATGGCTTCTGGTTTATCAATGCCTGTCGGCTTCAAAAACGGCACTGATGGCAGCCTGGGCACCGCAATCAACGCCATGCGCGCTGCAGCGATGCCACACCGTTTTGTCGGCATCAATCAGGCGGGGCAGGTTTGCCTGTTACAGACTCAGGGCAACCCGGATGGCCACGTAATCCTGCGTGGTGGTAAAGCGCCTAACTACGGTCCTGAAGATGTTGCGCAGTGTGAAAAAGAGATGCTGAAAGCGGGACTGCGTCCGGCCTTAATGATAGATTGCAGCCATGGCAATTCTAATAAAGACTATCGCCGTCAGCCTGGCGTAGCCGAGTCGGCTATTGCGCAGATTAAAGATGGAAATCGTTCCATTATTGGCCTGATGCTGGAAAGCAATATTCACGAAGGCAATCAGTCTTCTGAGCAGCCACGTAGCGAAATGAAATACGGTGTTTCCGTCACGGATGCCTGTATCAACTGGGAAACCACGGAAACCTTGCTGCGTGAAATCCATCAGGATCTGCAGGGAGTGCTGTCGGCACGTCTGTCACACGAGGAATAAAGAGTCATGGTGGCTGAACTGACCGCGCTACGCGATCAAATTGATGAAGTCGATAAAGCCCTGCTTGGGCTATTAGCCAAACGCCTTGAGCTGGTAGCTGAAGTAGGTGAGGTCAAAAGCCGTTATGGTTTGCCGATTTATGTGCCAGAACGTGAAGCCAGCATGTTGGCTTCACGCCGTCAGGAAGCCGAGGCGCTCGGCGTTTCGCCAGATCTGATTGAGGATGTCTTACGTCGCCTGATGCGTGAATCTTATGCGCATGAAAACGACAAAGGCTTCAAAACGCTCTGCCCAACGCTGCGCCCGGTGGTGATTGTTGGTGGGCGTGGCCAGATGGGGCGCTTGTTTGAAAAGATGCTCAATCTGTCAGGTTACCAGGTCCGTATTCTGGACAAGGGCGATTGGGATCGTTCTGAAGAGCTGCTCAAAGATGCGGGCATGGTCATCATTAGTGTGCCCATTCATCTGACCGAGCAGATCATCGCCGAATTACCAACACTGCCGGAAGACTGCATCCTGGTGGATTTGGCATCGGTGAAGAACCGTCCACTGCAGGCGATGCTGGCGGCGCATACTGGCCCGGTGCTGGGCTTGCATCCGATGTTTGGTCCGGATAGCGGTAGCCTGGCGAAGCAGGTGGTGGTGTGGTGTGATGGTCGTCAGCCAGAAGCCTATCAGTGGTTCCTGGAGCAGATTCAGGTTTGGGGCGCGCGTTTACATCGCATCAGCGCGGTCGAGCATGACCAGAACATGGCCTTTATCCAGGCGCTGCGTCACTTTGCCACTTTTGCCTATGGTTTGCATTTAGCGGAAGAGAACGTCAACCTTGATCAACTGTTGGCGCTGTCCTCACCGATTTATCGCCTGGAACTGGCGATGGTTGGTCGACTGTTTGCTCAGGACCCGCAGCTTTACGCAGACATCATCATGTCTTCGGAGAGTAATCTGGCGCTGATTAAGCGTTATTACCAGCGTTTTGGTGATGCGATTAAATTGCTGGAGCAGGGCGATAAAGAGGCGTTCATCAAGAGTTTTGAAGGTGTCGCGCACTGGTTTGGCGATTACGCTCAACGCTTCCTGGTAGAGAGCCGAAGCATGTTGCGTTCGGCTAACGATAGCCGGCAATAAAAGAGAAGGCATCCGCAAGGATGCCTTTTTCATTTACAGTCGCGGTTCCACCGGAACAACATTTTCACCCGGATAGCAGCCGAGTACTTTCAGAGATCGCGTCAAATCACGCAGCTCTTTCAACGCCAGCTGCATGTTCTCCGATTGCAGATTGCCCTGCACATCAATGTAAAACATCTCTTCCCATGGGTTGCCGTTAATTGGGCGGTTTTCTAGTTTGCTCATGATCAGATTGTGATTACGCAGCACCAGCAGAGCCTCAACCAGTGCACCAGCTTGCTGACCGGTAGCCATAATCAATGTGGTTTTGGCTGGTACCTGGCCAGAAACTTCAATTGGCTTACGTGCCAGCACTATGAAGCGGGTATGGTTTTGTTGCTGGTTAGCTAAATTCCGTTCTAACACCTGCAGACCATACAGCTCACCGCCCGCTTCACTGCCCAGAGCCGCCACTTTTGGCGAATTCATCGCCGCGACCTTTTCCATTGCCGCTGCGGTGCTCTCGGTATATTCGATTTTCCATTGTGGGAAACGATTGATGAACTGGCTGCACTGCTGGAATGGCTGAGGATGGCTATAAACCGTTTCAATTTGCTGTAAGTCGGTATTGCCGTTGACCAGCACACAGTGTTCGATTGGGATGGTCAGCTCGCCAACGATGGAGAGCGTGGTTTGCTGCAGCAGGTCATAGACGTCGTTAATCGAGCCTGAGCTGGTATTTTCGATTGGCATCACGGCGTAATCGGCCTGGCCACTCTCCACCTGATGAATGATGTCATGGAATTTTAGGCAGCCCATCTCAACCATGGAATCAAAATGACGTGTGGCGTATTTACGCGCCGCGAGGTGAGAGTACGAACCCTTAGGACCCAGAAATGCGATGCGCGGCGCGTGTGCGTGCGGGTGGTTTAAGTTTTTCTGCAGCAGCGCTTGCTGAGTCAGTACCGAATCTTCAATCACCAGTTGGAACAGACGAGTAATGTAGTGCGCATCAAGCTGGTGCTTTTTGCCGAGTGAGATCAGGTTTTCCAGCAGTGCGCGTTCACGCTCAACATCGCGAATCGGGCGATGGGTCGCGAGCTTTGCTTGCGCCACCTCAACCGCCAGCGAACGGCGTTCAGATAACAGCGTTAACAGCTTTTCATCAACGGCGCTGATCTTATCGCGTAATGCCAGCAGCGGATTTTCGGGATTCATAGGGCTCACCTGTAAAATGTCCAATAAAAAAGCCTCCCGTTTGGGAGGCTTTGTTGTTCGTCTTCGCATTCATTTTCACACGACGAATCACCTCCCAATCAGGGGAAGGTAAAAAAGAATGCGAAGAAGAACGGTAGATGTTTCATGTGTGATTCCAGCAATAAAGTGGATTGAGAGTAACCGCAGTGATTTAAAGCTGTCAATAAAAAACGCGCCCGCAGGCGCGTTACTGGAAAAGGTCTATTTATCCCGCAGGGGTGAAATCTTTCATACTGCTGGTTGCGCGGCGCGCTTCAGGTTTGTGCTGCGCCTTATTAAGTTGTCGCTCCAGCTTGGCAATCAGATCGTTGATAGCCGTGTACATATCTTCGTGTTTCGCGCTGGCAACCAGCGTGCCGTTCGGTGTGTTAATGGTGGCATCAGCCACGAATTCTTTCGGCTCTTTCGATAACACGATGTGCGGATTTATCAGGTGAGTTTGCCACTTTTCCAGCTTGGCGAGACGGTCTTCGACATGGTTGCGGATAGCCGCAGTGATTTCCATTTGTTTGCTGGTAATGTTCAGAATCATAGTTAAACCTCTCTGTCATTTCCGTCTGGGTAGGACCAGCATACCGCGTAAATCAGGAAAAAGCGTGATCTAGATCACATTGAAATGTCACTTTTTGTCAATGCCAGTGAATTGTGAGAAAGGCTCATAAAATCGCGGAAAATGCTTGAAGGGCATGGATGAAAAGAGCAAGATTGATAAGTTAACCGCAGCGGATAATCAGCAATCTGGCTGAATTTTCGGCAAAAAAAGCAGCCATTAAGGCTGCTTTTTTATTGGTAGTAAAATCAGGACTGATTATTTGTCGCGATGATCTTCGCTACCTTGTCCGCTTCTGCGGTTAACTGCAGCTGGCGGTAGGCATTTTCCATCAGCGGCAGCGCTTTGTGCGTCGCTTCGGTATCCGGGAAATCTTTCATCATCCCTTCAACACGGTTAACAACGGCGACATAGGCCCCTCGCTTGATAGAAAATTCGACCACCGAGAGTTCATACTTCGCCAGACGCTCTTTCAGGTAGGCTAAACGTTTCT